>NZ_JBFBBQ010000131.1:0-19901 GCF_040682775.1 Amycolatopsis sp. NPDC051106
GCCCTGTTCGCGGAACCCGCGAACAGGGCTCTCCCGGCGATCTCGTGCGCGATACTGGGATTGAACCAGTGACCTCTTCCGTGTCAGGGAAGCGCTCTCCCGCTGAGCTAATCGCGCGAGGTGGAGACGGGATTCGAACCCGTGTACACGGCTTTGCAGGCCGTTGCCTCGCCTCTCGGCCACTCCACCGTGACAGGCTCGAGAGCCTACCGAGCGGATGACGGGATTCGAACCCGCGACCCTCACCTTGGCAAGGTGATGCGCTACCAGCTGCGCTACATCCGCATTCCACCGTTCGACGGGCCGCTCCGGAAGGCCGGGAACCCGTCGCCGTGGTGTGAGAAAACCATATCGGACCCCGGAAACGGCGGCGACACCGGGGTGTCACTCCGTCGTTGCAAGCCTGTCATCAGGCCAGATCGTGGGGGATGAGGTGGGTGAGGGCGTCGTCGACGTCGACCCACAGGTGCTCGTTGCCCGGCAGCACCACGTCGTACGTGCGGTCGAGGAAGTCGGCCAGCTCCTGGGCGGACGCCTCGAACATGGCGTGCCCGGACGGCGAGTTCAGCTCGATCAGCACGGACTCGGGGTCCTCCACCGACGGGCGGATGCGGACGTCACCGTCACCCGCGTCGGCCAGCAGGCCGTCCGCGAGGAGGTCACGCGCGTACACCCATTCGACCCAGCCGGCCCGGCCCGTGCGGAAGGCGGCGACGACCGCGTACGGGTCGCGTGTGTCGTAGCGCAGTTCCACCTTCACCGGAACCGCGGGCGTCCGCGGCGCCAGCAGGTCGAAGACCGCCGTCGAGCGGAGCGTCACGTGATCGTTGCGCATCGTCCTACCCTTCGTCTCCCTTCCCGGCCCGGTCGGCCGAGGGCGTCACCACTGGGACGCATCGGGAGGCCGATTCCGTCGCAGGTGCGCCGCATATCACCCGGACAGGCCCATGGACCCCGTTCGCGCCCGTGGATCACCCCACGACGCGCGGATGACCGGCGCGCCCCGTGTGGGCCCACACCTTCATACTGCGCGGTTTAGTCGCCGGGCGATAGCACCGTCGCACGGATGTCGAACGTGGCGTCACGCGGCCCCCACCTGCCACAACCCCGGCTAGCTCGGGGTTGTTCGTTCCGTACTCGCCGGTAAGCGGAGTGTGGTCGCCCGAGACCACCCGTTTGCAGGCCCCCGGAAGTCGTACGCTAGTGTCAGGACAACACCGCGAGCGGGCGATTAGCTCAGCGGGAGAGCGCTTCGTTCACACCGAAGAGGTCACTGGTTCGATCCCAGTATCGCCCACGCGAGAGCTGGATGAGCCCTGTCTGCGGAATGCGCAGACGGGGCTCTCGCTTTTGTGTCCTGTGGGGGGTCGAACCCCCACAGCCCCGCCGGGGCGCGCCCCCGGACCCCCATCGTTGGCCGCGTTGTGATGTTGGCCACCCTTAAGCGGAGTGAACGATCCGTTCGGGTCGTCCGTATCTGCTGTCAGACGCCTTCTGGGTTGTGGTGTCGGCGCCTTCGGGTCGTGCCTCTGAAGCTTGGCTTTGCGGCAGCCTTTTGTCGGATGAGCCTTGCCGGAGGCGGGCCTGTGGACGCGGTGGGAGAACTTGTGACGGAAACCTGCTTTTGTGACGATTCGGCGACGAACGTCACGATCTGATCGCCGGGTCGGCGGGTTGCCGTGTACTGGGACCGTCGTGGTCCACAATGGACCCGTGACGGCTGCAGTGTCCACAGTAGAGCCGTGGGGCCCCGTTCGGCCGTTTGGATCAGCGTGGGTCCACCCGGGTGCGGGCATTGCTCCATTGGCTACATTCCGTAGTTTTTGTGGGGATACGCCCTCTCGCGCATCGTCATGCTCCCGTTATCTTGCGGCCATTTTCTGGCGGGAAAGACGCGCTGCATGTGGCTGGAAATCCTTGTAACGATGCTGAGAGAGTCGCCGATACCTTGCCGTGTGAAGCCCTCCGCGGGCACAGCGCGAGGTTCGAGCCGTGGTGACTGTAAGAAATCACCACTGGTGACGCAGCGTGCTCGCGGGCCCCGTTCGATCCCTGGTCCCGGGAGGTCATCAGATGGAAGAGTCGGTGCGGCCGTCGTATACGGTGAGCCAGCCACCGCCGCACATCGACCTCCAGGCCATACCCCGCCCCACGCGGCAGGACGGCAAGCCGGCCGACGTGGTGACCGGGACCCCGTCCCCCAAGGCGCTGCCGGCGGCCTGGGAAGCGAGATACAGAGCCTGGGTCATCGGCAGCGACGTCTTCATCACGCTGCTGGTGATCGCGATCAGCGCGTTCGTCATCGATCGCGTTGCCCCGCACGACATGCACGCCTTCGGCACGATCCTCGCCGTCTTCGTCTCGCTGCCGGTCAGCCGGGCGTGGAGCTCGCGGGTGCTCGGCGAAGGCGCGGAGGAGTACCGCACCCTGGGCCGCGGCTTCATCACCGCGGCCGTCCTGGTCGCCCTGGGCGGCCTGCTGTTCGGCGCGCTCGAGGTCCAGGTGTGGGTGTTCGTCGTCGTCCCGGCGATCGCGCTCGTCGCCTTCCCGCAGCGGTACCTGCTGCGCCAGGTGCTGCACCGCAAGCGCGCCAAGGGACTCTGCCTGCTGCCGGTGATGGCCGCGGGCAGCCCGGAGACCGTCGCCGACCTGATCGCGCGCACCCGGTCCGAGGTGCACGTCGGCTGGCGCGTCGAGGCGGCGTGCACGTTCACCGGGCACGGCGCCGACCGCGACAGCGGCGAGATCGACGGCGTCCCGGTGGTCGGGCGGCTGGACGAACTGTCGCGGTACGTGCGGCGCGGCGGGTACCGGGTCGTGGCGATCACCGCGGACCAGTACTGGACGCCGAAGCGGCTGCAGCGGCTGGCCTGGGACATGGAGGGCACCGGCGCCGAGATGGTCGTGGCGCCCGTGCTGATGGAGGTCGCCGGCCCGCGGCTCAACGTCACCGGCGTGCTGGGGATGCCGCTGCTGCGCGTCACGGCGCCGATGTTCACCGGCGGCCGCCGCGTGGTGAAGGAGATCGTGGACCGGGCGGGCTCGGCGTTCCTGCTGACGCTGCTCTCCCCGCTGCTGCTGGTGATCGCGCTGGCGATCAAGCTGAGCGACCGCGGCCCGGTGATCTACCGCCAGCGCCGCGTCGGCCGCGACGGCGCGACGTTCACCATGCTCAAGTTCCGCACGATGGTCACCAACGCCGACGAGATCAAGCAGACCCTCGCCGCGGACAACGAGGGCGCGGGTCCGCTGTTCAAGATGAAGCGTGATCCGCGGATCACCCGCGTGGGTGGTTTTCTGCGCCGGTATTCGCTCGACGAGGTGCCCCAGCTGTTCAACGTCGTGTCCGGGAAGATGTCGCTCGTCGGCCCGCGGCCGCCGTTGCCGGAGGAAACCGCGCAGTACGCGCCGGACGCCCGCCGCCGGCTGCTGGTGAAGCCGGGCCTGACCGGGCTCTGGCAGGTGAGTGGCCGCAGCGACCTCACGTGGGCGGAGAGCATCCGGCTCGACCTGCGCTACGTCGAGGACTGGTCGCTGGCACTCGACCTGGTGATCCTCTGGAAGACCTTTCGCGCGGTGATGGGCGGTCACGGCGCCTACTGACTCCTTCCGACGACCCGCGCGCGCACCAACGGCCGCCGATCCCCGCCGAGGGGATCGGCGGCCGTGCCGGTTTCACGCCGGGGAGCCGGCCTGGAGGGTCGGCTCACGTACCCGGAGGGTCGGTTCGCGTACCTGGACGGTCGGTTCGGGGTGGGTACCCGGTCGGGTGAGGACTCTTCCCGATGTGATCCACACGACTGGTTGAGCGCGAAATAGTTCAACGCTCAACCTGGTTGGACGGGGTACTGACCAACGGAAGGAAGCCAGCCCCATGACCACCTTTGCCGAGCAGACCGAAGGCCTCCAGGTCCCCGCGGACGTCCAGAACCTCCTCTTCCGCGAGGCCCGCACGGCCAACAGTTTCAGCTCCGAGCCGGTGACCGAGGAGCAGGTCCGCGCGATCTACGACCTCGTCAAGTGGGCCCCGACCTCGATGAACACCCAGCCGCTGCGGGCGCTGGTGCTCCGGACCGCCGAGGCGAAGGCCCGCCTGCTGCCGCACATGGCCCCGGGCAACCGGGACAAGACCGAAGCCGCGCCGCTGACCGTCGTGCTCGCCGCGGACGTCGACTTCCACGAGAACATCCCGCAGGTCTTCCCGCACGCCCCGCAGGTGAAGGACAACTTCTCCGACGAGCAGGGCCGCGTCGAGTTCGCCAAGCTGAACTCGCTGCTGCAGGTCGGCTACTTCATCATCGGCGTCCGCGCCGCGGGCCTGGCCGCCGGCCCGATGACCGGCTTCGACGCCCAGGGCGTCGACGACGAGTTCTTCGCGGACAAGAAGTGGCGCTCGCTGGTCGTCGTGAACGTCGGCAAGCCCGGCGAGAACCCCTGGTTCGACCGCCTGCCGCGGCTGGACTTCGACCAGGTCGTCGAAACCCTCTGACCCCGCTCCGCCCGATCGGGCAGGCCGCTTCCGGACCCGGAGGCGGCCTGCCCGGCGTTCGCGGACGCGCGTGAGGCGCGCGCGGACCGGCGACTAGCATCGTCGGGGTCATCTCCGTCACTCCAGTCCGAGGAGCCATCGTGTCGCAGTCGCCCCCCGTTTCCCCCGTGGCCACCTCCCGCGTGGTGGTACCGGCGGGCACTACGGCGGGCGCGGCGGTCCGCGAGGCCGGCCTGCCGACCAAGGGCCCGGACACGGTCGTCGTCGTGCGCGACGCCGAGGGCAAGCTGCGCGACCTGGCCTGGGCGCCGGATTCCGACGCCGAGGTCGAGCCGGTCGCCGCGAACACCGAGGACGGGCGCAGCGTCATCCGCCATTCGGCGGCCCACGTGCTGGCGCAGGCCGTGCAGCAGCAGTTCCCGGCCGCCAAGCTGGGCATCGGCCCGCCGGTGAAGGACGGCTTCTACTACGACTTCGCCGTCGACACCCCGTTCACCCCCGAGGACCTGCAGGCGCTCGAAAAGCGCATGAAGCAGATCGTGAAGGGTGCTCAGCAGTTCTCGCGGCGCGTTTTCGACTCCGTCGACGAGGCCAAGAAGGAATTGGCGGACGAGCCGTTCAAGCTCGAGCTCGTCGACCTCAAGTCCGAAAAGGACACAGTGGACACCTCCGAGGTCATGGAGGTCGGTGAGGGCGAGCTCACCATCTACGACAACCTCGACCCGCGCACCAAGGAACGTGTCTGGAGTGACCTCTGCCGCGGTCCGCACGTGCCGACCACGAAGTTCATCCCCGCGTTCAAGCTGACCCGCGTCGCCGCCGCGTACTGGCGGGGGAGCGAGAAGAACCCGCAGCTGCAGCGGATCTACGGCACGGCCTGGGAGTCGGCCGAGGCGCAGGACGCCTACCTCGAGCGCGTCGCCGAGGCCGAGCGCCGCGACCACCGCAAGCTGGGCGCCGAGCTGGACCTGTTCTCCTTCCCCGAGGAGATCGGCTCCGGCCTGCCCGTGTTCCACCCCAAGGGCGGCATCATCCGCCGGGAGCTGGAGAACTACTCGCGCCGCCGCCACGAGGAGGCCGGCTACGAGTTCGTGAACACCCCGCACATCAGCAAGGGCGAGCTGTTCCACACCTCCGGCCACCTGCCCTACTACGCGGACACGATGTTCCCGCCGGTGCAGTTCGACGAGGAGAACTACTACCTCAAGGCCATGAACTGCCCGATGCACAACCTGATCTTCCGCTCGCGCGGGCGGTCCTACCGCGAGCTGCCGCTGCGGCTGTTCGAGTTCGGCACGGTGTACCGGTACGAGAAGTCGGGCGTGGTGCACGGCCTCACCCGCGTGCGCGGCCTGACGATGGACGACTCGCACATCTACTGCACCAAGGAGCAGATGCCGGGCGAGCTCCGGTCGCTGCTGAAGTTCGTGCTCGACCTGCTGGCCGACTACGGCCTTTCCGACTTCTACCTCGAGCTGTCCACCCGCGGGGACTCCGACAAGTTCATCGGCGAGGACTGGGAGTGGGAGGAGGCCACCGAGACGCTGCGGCAGGCCGCCGTCGACTCGGGCCTCGAGCTGGTCCCGGACCCGGGTGGCGCGGCCTTCTACGGGCCCAAGATCTCGGTGCAGGCCAAGGACGCCATCGGCCGCACCTGGCAGATGTCGACCATCCAGCTGGACTTCAACCAGAACAAGCGGTTCGAGCTCGAGTACACCGCGCCGGACGGCTCGCGCCAGCGGCCGGTGATGATCCACCGTGCGCTGTTCGGCTCGATCGAGCGCTTCTTCGGTGTGCTGACCGAGCACTACGCGGGCGCGTTCCCGGCGTGGCTCGCGCCGGTGCAGGTGGTCGGCATCCCGATCACCGCCGACCAGGTCGGGCACCTGCAGGACATCGAGAAGGCGTTGCGCGCCAAGGGCATCCGCGCGGAGGTCGACGCGAGCGACGACCGCATGCAGAAGAAGATCCGCACGCACACCACGCAGAAGGTGCCCTTCATGCTGCTGGCCGGCGCGAAGGACGTCGAGGCGGGCGCGGTGTCGTTCCGCTTCCGCGACGGCGGCCAGATCAACGGCGTGCCGGTCGACGCGGCGGTGAACGCGATCGCGGAGTGGGTCGAGCGCCGCGAGAACGCCTCGCCGTCGGCCGAAGCGCTGGAGACGGTCGTTCGGTGAGTGAGGGTCCCGAACTCGTCGAGCAGCAGGGCGTCGGGGTCCAGGACGCGTTCCAGCGCCTCTGGACCCCGCACCGGATGGCCTACATCAAGGGCCAGGACAAGCCGGAGAACGACGAGGACACCGGCTGCCCGTTCTGCCGCATCCCGTCCCTGGACGACAAGACGGGCCTGATCGTCGCGCGCGGCGAAGCGGTGTACGCGGTGCTGAACCTGTACCCGTACAACCCCGGGCACCTGATGGTGGTGCCGTACCGGCACGTCGCGGACTACACCGAGCTGACGGTGGAAGAGACGCGGGAGGTCGCGGAGTTCACCCAGCACGCGATGAAGGTGATCCGCGCGGTGTCCGGCGCGCACGGGTTCAACATCGGCCTGAACCAGGGCGTGATCGCGGGCGCGGGAATCGCGGCGCACCTGCACCAGCACCTGGTGCCGCGGTGGGGCGGCGACGCGAACTTCATGCCGATCATCGGCCAGACGAAGGTGCTGCCGCAATTGCTGGGCGAAACGCGGGACCTGCTGGCCGACGCTTGGTGAAACGCTCGAATGCCGTAACCGGCAAACCTTAATTGAGTGTTCAACCGAGAGTATGATGGGGGTATGTCCGAAACCCGATGGCTCAGCGACGACGAGCAACGCGTCTGGCGTGAGTTCAACGCGGCCACCCGCATGCTCAGCGCGCACCTCGAGGGTCAGCTGCAGCACGACTCGGGCATGCCGCACACCTACTACGAAGTCCTCGTGGCGCTCTCGGAAGCCCCCGGCCGCCGGCTGCGGATGAGCGAGCTCGCCGACGCGCGCCAGGCGTCGCGAAGCCGGCTCTCGCACGCCGTCGCGCGGCTGGAAGCCAACGGCTGGGTGCGCCGCGAAGCGTGCCCGACCGACAAGCGCGGTGCCTGGGCCGTGCTGACGGACGCGGGCTTCGCCGCGCTCGAGGCGGCCGCGCCCGGGCACGTCGAGGCCGTCCGCGAGAGCCTCTTCGACCCGCTGACCCCGGAGCAGGTCGCCGCGCTCGGGGAGATCAGCGCCGCGATCCGGCAGCGGCTCTCGCCGAAGTGCGCCGCCGCGCAGGCCGCCGAAGAGGCGCGGGAACACGAGGGCGAGCTCACGAAATCGCGCTGAGCCGGGGCGGCGCGTCGGGTTCGCCCGGACGGGTCGATAGGCTGCCCTCGCCCACCCGATCCTCGTAGCCAGGTGCCTCAGACGAACCGATGCTCAATATCTTCGCGCGTGCCTCCGTTTCCCGCGTCACCGATCCGATCGGTCAGGCGCTGGTCCGCGCCGGGCTGACCCCGAACGCGATGACCGTGCTCGGCACCGCCGGCGCCGTCGTCTGCGCCCTGGCCTTCTTCCCAAACGGCTACCTGCTCTGGGGCACCTTCACGGTGTGGGGCTTCGCCATGCTCGACCTCCTCGACGGCGCCATGGCCCGCGCCCGCGGCTACGGCACCCCGTTCGGCGCGGTGCTCGATGCCACCTGCGACAGGCTGGTCGACGGCGCGCTGTTCGCCGCGATCGCCTGGTGGTGCTTCGTCGTCGACGACAACCACCCGGCCGCCGCCGCGGCACTGCTGTGCCTGGTGCTCGCCCAGGTCATCTCCTACGTCAAGGCGCGCGCCGACGCGTCCGGCCTGCCGGTCGACGGCGGGCTCGTCGAACGCGCCGAGCGGCTGATCATCGCCCTGGTCGGCACCGGCCTGCACGGCTTCGGCATCCCGTACACCGTGGACGTGACGCTCTGGCTGCTGGCCGTGCTGTCGGTCATCACCCTGCTGCAGCGCTTCGCCGCCGTGGCGAAGGCGGCCCGCGAAGCCGCCGCCGGGGAGCAATCGGCATGAGCGAGCCTGCGAGCGAATCATCCAACACTGCGCCTTCGGCTCAGGCCGCGCCGAGCGTCAGCGAGGCGTGCGCATGAGCAGGCTGACCGAGCGGTTGAGCGCCTTCGGCTATTCCGCCGGGTGGCGGCTGGCCGGCTGGCTGCCCGCCGGGTTCGGCCGCACGGTGTTCTCGCTCGGCGCGGACCTCGCCGTCCGGCGTGACGGCGGCGGTGTGCGGCAGCTGCGCACCAACCTCGCCCGGGTCGTGCCCCAGGCCGACCCCGTCGAGCTGGACGAGCTGACCCGGCGTGCGATGCGCTCGTACGCCCGGTACTGGCACGAGACGTTCCGGCTGCCGTCGATGGACCAGAAGGAGGTCAGCGGCAAGGTCGCGGCCTCCATCACCGGCGTCGAGAACCTCGACGCGGCCCTCGCCGAGGGCAACGGCGCGGTGATGGCGCTGCCGCACAGCGGGAACTGGGACATCGCCGGTGTCTGGCTGGCCGACTACCTCGGCGGGTTCACCACCGTCGCCGAGCGCCTGAAGCCCGAGTCGCTCTACCGCCGGTTCGTCGAGTACCGCGAGTCGCTCGGCTTCGAGATCGTGCCGCTGACCGGCGACAGCTCGGCGATGCGCGTGCTGCTGAAGCGGCTGCGGGAGAACAAGGCGGTCTGCCTGGTCGGCGACCGCGACCTCACCACCAGCGGCATCCCGGTGAAGTTCTTCGGTGAGCAGGCCCGCTTCCCCGGCGGCCCGGCGCGGCTGGCGGCCACGACCGGCGCCGCGCTGATCCCGGCCGGCTGCTGGTTCACCGAGGACGGCTGGCAGATCCGCCTGCACCCGCGCATCCGCGTCACCGCGCGCGCCGAGGTCGCGGCGGCGACCCAGGCATTGGCGGACATCTTCGCCGGCGACATCGCCGCGCACCCGGCCGACTGGCACATGGTGCAGAAGTTCTGGCCGGCCGACCTGGACGCCGGCGAGCAGGTCAGCCTGGACGAGGCGAGCTGAGGCGTGGCCACGCGTCCGATGCGGGTCGGGATCGTCTGCCCCTACTCCTTCGACGTCCCCGGCGGGGTCCAGGGGCACGTGATCGACCTGACGAAGGCGCTGCTCGCACGCGGGCACCAGGTGTCCGTGCTCGCGCCCGCCGACGACGACGCCGACCTGCCGGAGTTCGTGCACCCGGCCGGCAAGGCGCTCGGTATCCGCTACAACGGCTCGGTCGCGCGGCTGCAGTTCGGCCCGGTGTCCTACGCCCGGGTGCGCCGCTGGATCCGTGACGGCGACTTCGACGTCCTGCACCTGCACGAGCCCGCGGCGCCGAGCCTTTCGCTGCTCGCCCTGCTCATCGCGGACGGCCCGATCGTCGCGACGTTCCACACCGCGACCACGCGTTCGCGCACGCTGTCGGCGTTCCAGCCGGTGCTCCGGCCGCTGCTGGAGAAGATCACCGCGCGGATCGCGGTGTCCGCGCTGGCCCGCCGGGTGCAGGTGGAGCACGCGGGCGGCGACGCCGTGGAGATCCCCAACGGCGTCGACGTCGGGTTCTTCTCCTCGGCGACCCCGCTGCCGGGCTACCCGCGGGCCGGCGGCACGGTCGGGTTCGTCGGCCGGTTCGGCGAGCCGCGCAAGGGCATGGGGGTGCTCCTGGAGGCGCTGCGGCGGATCCTGCCGGAGTTCGAGGACCTGCGGCTCGTGGTGGTCGGCCGCGGCGACGAAGACCAGCTGCGCCGGGACGCCGGCCCCGCACTGGCGCCGCACCTGGAGCTGCTCGGGCAGGCCGGCGACGACGTGAAGGCCCAGGCGCTGCGCAGCGTCGACGTCTACTGCGCGCCCAACACCGGCGGCGAGAGCTTCGGGATGATCCTCACCGAAGCGATGGCGGCCGGTACCCCGGTGCTGGCCAGCGACCTCGACTCGTTCCGGCGGGTGCTCGACGACGGGCACGCCGGGATGCTCGTCGAGACCGGTGACCCGGCGGCGCTCGCGGACGGGCTGCGCGAGCTGCTCGGCGACCCGGCGCGGCGGGCGTCGCTGGCCGCGGCGGCGGGGGAGCGGGTGACGATGTTCGACTGGTCGGTGGTGGCCACGCAGGTGCTGCGCGTCTACGAGACGGCCGTCGCCGCCGACCCGCGGCGCGTCGCGGCGCCGGAGCGGGAGCCGGCCCGGTGAGCGTGCTCGGCTGGCTGTTGCCGGTCCTGGCGCTGGTCGTCGTGCTGGGCGGGCTCTTCCTGGTGGCGACGGCGAACCGGCTCGACCGGCTGCACGTCCGGATGGACGCGGGCTGGGCCGCGCTCGACGCGGCGTTGGCGCGCCGCGCGGTGGTGGCCCGCGCGGTCGCGGTGGTACTGGGCGACACGGACCTGCGGACGCTGGCCGAGCGCGCCGAGGCGGCCCCGCGGGCCGATCGCGAGGGCGAAGAGAACGAGCTGACGCTGCGGCTGAGCCGCGTCGACCGGACGTGCCTGCCGGCCGAACTGGCCGAGGAGCTGACCGACGCGGAGCACCGGGTGGTGATCGCCCGCCGCGTCCACAACGACGCCGTCCGCGACACGCTGCGGCTGCGCCGGCGGCGGAAGGTGCGGTACTTCCGGCTCGCGGGCACCGCGCCGCTGCCGGAGTACTTCGAGTTCGCCGAACCGGAGGTCTGACGTGTGGTGGGTGGTCGTCGAGGAGCAACGGGGCACGGGGGACGGCCGGAGCTGGTCGCTGTCGGAGACGTTCCCCTACGAGGACCAGGCGACCGCCGAGGCCGAGGCGCTGCGGCTCGCGCGGGAGTACCAGCCGGTCTACCCGTGGTCGCCGAGGTCGCGGAAGGTGCTGCGCGGCCCCGGCGGGTACCTGGTGGTCGTCGAGGGCCGGACGTCGACGTTCCACTTCCGGTTGAGCGTGCTCGAGGAAATCTGAAACCTCCGGCCGCCCGGCCGCGTCGGAGGGGCATGGGTTCGACGTGGTGGGTGGTCATCGAAGAGCAGGGCGGCACCGGCGACACCCGGGGCTGGTCGGTCGCGGACGCGGTGGGGTACGCCGACCGTGAGACCGCCGCGACGGAAGCGTTCATGCTGGCCAAGCAGCACCGGCCGGTGCGGCCCTTCTCGCCGCAGAGGCGCGTCGTCCTGGAGGTGACCGACGGGTACCTGGTGCTCGTGAAGGGCAAGACCGACCTCTGGCAGTTCCGCGTGACGGTGGGCGAGCAGGCCGGTGGCTGACAGACTGGGCGCATGAGTGAGACCTGCGACGTCGCCCACGGCACGGCGGCGGCCGACCCGGACGTGCGGACCCTGGTGGCGGTGTTCGCGTCGCCGGTTTCGCGGTTCCTGCTGAAGTTCGCGCGGGACCTCGGCTACCACGTGGCGCTGTTCGAGCCGGACGCCGCGCGCGCCACCGACGTGCCCGACGGCTTCGAGGCCGCGACCACGCTGCCGCCCCTGGACGCTTCGGCGGACGTCGTCGTCACCGACCACCACCGGCCCGAGCTCGGCGAGGTGCTGAAGGCCGCGCTCGGCCAGGAGCCCCGGTGGATCGGCGTGCTCGGCAACCCGCGGCACCCGGGCCCGCACGTGTCCGCGCTGCAGGGGCTCGGCGTGGCGGAGGCCGACATCGCCCGGGTGCACCGGCCGGTCGGGCTCAACATCGGCTCGCGGACGCCGCCGGAGATCGCGCTGGCCACGCTCGCCGGCCTGCTGGCCGACCGCAACGACCGCCCGGGCGGCTTCGACTTCGGCTCATGACCGCCGGTGTCCCGTGCTGCTTCCCGTAACTCGCGTGATCGGACCCGTAACTCGCGTGACTGGGGCCGTGACTCGCGTGATCGGAGGCGTACCGCGCCGGATCACGCGAGTCACGGGCTCGATCACGCGAGATCCGGCTCCGATCACGCGGGTTCCGCGGTTCGTACCCGCGGCTAGTGGACCGCCATCCCTTCCGGCATCGGCTCGAACCTCGCGTGCCGGCGGGTGAAGGTCGCCGTGCCCGAGGTCATCGAACGCAGGTCGATCAGGTACCGGAGCAGCTCCGTCGCCGGGACCTCGGCCCGGATCACCGTCCGCCCGCCGTCGCCGGCTTCGGTGCCCAGCACCCGGCCGCGCCGGGACGACAGGTCGCCGAGCACCGTGCCGAGGTGCTCGTCCGGCAGCCGGATCGCCACCTCCTCCAGGGGCTCCAGCATCGTGATGTGCCCGCTCGCCGCGGCCTCCCGCACCGCGAGCGCGCCCGCCGTCTGGAACGCCGCGTCCGACGAGTCGACGCTGTGCGCCTTGCCGTCGACCAGCGTCACCTTCACGTCGACCACCGGGTGCCCGTCGGCGAGTCCCCGCTGCAGCTGGGCTCGCACGCCTTTTTCCACGCTCGGGATGAACTGGTGCGGCACCGACCCGCCCACGACCTTGTCCACGAACTGGAACCCGCCGCCGCGCGGCAGCGGCTCGATCTCGATGTCGCAGACGGCGAACTGGCCGTGCCCGCCGGACTGCTTCACGTGCCGCCCGTGGCCCTTGGCCGGTTTGGCGAAGGTCGCGCGCAGGCTGACCTTCACCGGTTCGGTGTCGACGTCCGCGCCGCCCGCCCGCAGCCGCGAGAGGACGACGTCCGCGTGGGCTTCGCCCATGCACCACAGCACCAGCTGGTTCGTCTCGGCGTTGCGGTCGAGCCGCAGCGTCGGGTCGCCGGCGACCAGGCGGGAAAGGTTGCGGGCCAACGTGTCCTCGTCGCTGCGGGTCTTCGCGACCACCGCGACCGGCAGCAAGGGCTCCGGCATCGCCCACGGCTCCATCAGCAGCGGCTCCTCCGGCGAAGAGACGGTGTCGCCGGTCTCCGCCGAGCCGACCTTCGTCAGCGCGCAGAGGTCGCCCGCGACGCAGTAGGGCACTTCCCGCAGGTTCGCGCCGAGCGGGGAGTAGAGGTGCGCGACGCGCTCGTCGGCGTCGTGGTCCTCGTGCCCGCGTTCGGCGAGGCCGTGCCCGGACACGTGCACCGGCCGCTCCGGCCGCAGCGTCCCGGAAAAGACCCGGACGAGGGACACCCGGCCGACGTAGGAGTCGACGGCCGTCCGGACGACCTCCGCGGCGAGGGGGCCCGCGGGGTCGGCGGTGAGGGCGGTGTGCGCCGCGCCGTCCGGCGTGGTGACGTCGGGTGGCTCGTGCTCGAGGGGGGAGGGGAACGCCCGGACGATCCCGTCGAGCACCTCGGCCAGGCCGATCCCGCTGGTCGCACAGACCGGGATGACCGGGTGGAACGACCCGCGCGCGACGGCGGTCTCGAGGTCGGAGATGAGGGTGTCCTCGGCGATGTCCTCGCCGGCGAGGTAGCGGTCCATCAGGGACTCGTCCTCGCTCTCGGCGATGATCCCTTCGATCAGCTCGTTGCGGGCCTCGGCCATCCGCTCGAGGTCGGCCGGATCGGGTTCGCCGATCCGGGGCGGGTGCCCGCCCGAATAGTCGAAGTACCGCTGGGTGATCAGCCCGACCAGGCCGTCGCCCGCAGGCAGGTACAGCGGCAGCACGCCGTCGCCGAACGCGGCCCGGCAGGCGGCGATCTCGGCCATCGCGTCGGCCCGGTGGTGGTCGAGCCGCGAGACGACGACCGCGCGCGGCATGCCGACGGCGGCGCACTCCTCCCACACCGCGACCGTCGCCGCGTCGACGCCTTCGGCGGCGCAGACGACGAACAGCGCGGCGTCGGCCGCGCGCAGCCCCGCCCGCAGCTCCCCGACGAAATCGGCGTACCCGGGCGTGTCGA
Source organism: Amycolatopsis sp. NPDC051106 (assembly GCF_040682775.1). NCBI lineage: Bacteria > Bacillati > Actinomycetota > Actinomycetes > Pseudonocardiales > Pseudonocardiaceae > Amycolatopsis > Amycolatopsis sp. NPDC051106. The sequence goes on from NZ_JBFBBQ010000131.1 coordinate 14,226, forward strand.
TCAGGTTGATCTTGTGGCCCTGGTGCAGCACCGGTGCCACCGAAAGGCCGACCGAACGCTGCTGGCGGACCGCCGCGGGGTCGTGGTCGCACACCGTCGTCCCGTCGACCACCGAGCCCGCGCGCGGGACCGTGCCGGACGCCGCGAGGAGGGCCTCCGTGAGGGTCGTCTTCCCGGAGCCGGAAGGGCCGACGAGCACCACGTTGCGGACCTTCGCGGGGTCGTCCACAGCGACGGCGGCCCCGGTGCCGGCGTTCTTGGCCTGTTTGTCTGCCATGACGACTCCTCGGCGAACGGCTCGGGTACGGGATGTGTCCTCGATCACACACCCGCTACCCTGGTCACGGCAAGGCGGGGCTTCGGGGACCAGCCGAATGCCCGGGGGAGCGTAGGCGGGGGAGTGGCATGGACAGGCGTACTTTCTTGCGGATCTCCGGAGCGGTGCCGGCGGCGGGCCTGGCGGGGTGGCCGCCGCCGGACGACTGGGAGCGGCTGCGACGGCGGCTTTCCGGGCCGTTGTTCCGGCCGGGCGACCCGGGCTACTCCGAAGCCAAGCAGGGCTTCTTCACCATGTACGACGACCGGGCGCCGGCGGCCGTGGTCGGCGCGGCCCGCGTCGAGGACGTCCAGGCGGCTGTGGGCTTCGCGGCCCGGCACCGGCTGCCGGTCGCCGCGCGCGGCGGCGGGCACAGCTACCCCGGCTACTCCACTGTGGACGGTGGGCTCGTCGTGGACCTGAGCCGGTTCTCGGGCATCGAAGCGGGTTCCGCCGGGCGGGCGGTGATCGGCGCCGGTGCCCGGCTGGGCCCGATCGCGACGACGCTCGCGGCGGCGGGCCGGGTGCTGCCGGCGGGCAGCTGCGGCACGGTCGGCATCGCCGGGCTCGCCCTCGGCGGCGGGGTCGGCGTCCTCGACCGCAAGTACGGGCTGACGTGCGACCACCTGGAGGCGGCGCGGATCGTCACGGCCGACGGCCGGGTCCGCACGGTGTCGGCGACCGCGGAGCCGGACCTCTTCTGGGCGCTGCGCGGCGGGGGCGGCGGCAACTTCGGGATCGTCACCGGCTTCACCTTCCGGACGGTGCCGATCGCGGACGTCGCCACCTTCGCCCTCGAGTTCCCGCCGGCCGCCGGGGCCGCGCTGCTGGCCGCGTGGCAGGAATGGCAGCCGGCGGCGCCGGACGAGCTGTGGTCGGGCATGGGGCTGGCCTGGAACGAGGCCACGCTCGGCGGCACGTTCCTCGGGCCCCGAGCCCGGATGCACGCCCTGCTCGAGGACCTCGTGCGCCGCGTCGGCACCGCGCCGACCAAGTGGACCGAGGACGTCCAGGACCACCTGAAGGCCATGCGGTCGTTCGACGACCAGGAGTCCCGGCCGTCGGCGGCCGCGGACCGGGGCACGTACATCGGCACGTCGCGGATGCTGACCCGGCCGCTCGCCGACCCGGGCGCGGTGGTCGAAGTGCTCACCCGGGACCCGGGCGTCCGCACGATCGTGGACTCGGGCGGCGGCGCCATCGCGCGGGTCGGCGCCCGCGAGACCGCGTTCCCGTACCGGACGGCGCTCGCCAGCTTCCAGTTCCTGCACGGCGCGGCGCCCGCGGACGGCGGCGAGGCCGGCGCGCGGCGCTCGCTCGCCGCCGTGCGCGACGGGCTCGGGCCGGAGTTCGGCACGACCGGCTACGTCAACTACCTCGACCCGGAGATGCCGGACTGGGCCGAGGCATATTACGGAGTGAACCTGCCCCGGCTGCGCACTGTCGCCCGAAAGTATGACCCGCGAGGAATTTTCGCTTTCCCGCAAGGGCTTTCGGTGCCCCGCTCGACTGTCCACATCGGAGAGACTTAGACTGCGCCGGACTGAGGGCAGAGGGGCAGCGCGTGCTCGACCTGGCATTCTCCACAGAGGACCTGGCGCACACCCGGTTCGCGTTCTCCCCGGCGTGGGAGATCGTGGCGAGCGTCCGCGTCCTGAACCGGCCGGGGGAGCACGCCCTGCACCTGCCGTGGGTCAAGCGCGCCACCGCGGCGCTCGAGGAGGCCGGCCTCGACATCGGGCTGCTGCGCGACCTCGTCCCGCTGCGGCACCTGCCCGGCTTCCTGGCCGGCACGCCGTCGACGCCGGTGCCCGACCTCGCCGACGAGCTCGCCGACCTGCGTGACGTGCCCGCCCGCGTCGTCCGGCGCGAGCTGGACGGGATGGCCGGGCCGCGCACGCCGGCCCTCAACCGTTTTCACCGGGACCCGGAGGCCGGTCTCGAGCGGCTCGCGGCGCTGATGGAGGAGTACTGGGCCCTGGTGCTCGCTCCGGACTGGCCGCGAATCCGCGCGCTGCTCGAGGCCGACGTGCTGCACCGGTCGCGGCTGTTGGCCCAGGGCGGGGCGGCCGAGCTGTTCAACGACCTCACTCCGCTGGTCCGCTGGCAGGCCGGCACGCTCACGGTCGCGCACCGCCACCTGCACGCGGCCGTGCCGCTCGACGGGCGGGGCCTGGTGCTGGTGCCCTCGGCGTTCGTCTGGCCGCGGGTGTTCTCCAAGACCGATCCGCGGTGGCAGCCGGTGCTGCGCTACCCGCCGCGCGGCATCGCGACGCTGTGGGAGACCGGCACCGCCGTCGCGCCCGGCGCGCTGGCCGCCGTGGTGGGCCGCGGCCGGGCCATGCTGCTGACCGAGCTGACCGCGCCGGCGTCCACTTCCGAGCTCGCCCGCCGGACCCGGCTCAGTGCCGGGGCGGTGTCGCAGCACCTCGGCGTCCTCAAGGCCGCAGGCCTGGTCAGCGGGCACCGTGCCGGACGTCACGTCCTCTACGCGCGCACCCGGGCCGCGGAAGTCCTGGTCGCGGGCGTGCCGGAAGTGGACTGCTGAGATAGCCGTGTACTGGCCTGCTTGAAGGGTCCACCGCCGACCTACGCTCGGGTTCGTCACCCCCTGTTCTCCCTGTGGAAAGGCCCCGTCGTGTCCGAGCAGCAGACCACCGCCAGTGGCACCGTCCAGTCCGTCACCGGAACCGCCAAGGTGAAGCGCGGCATGGCCGAGATGCTCAAGGGCGGCGTGATCATGGACGTGGTCACCGCCGAGCAGGCCAAGATCGCCGAAGACGCCGGCGCGGTCGCGGTGATGGCGCTCGAGCGCGTGCCCGCCGACATCCGCGCGCAGGGCGGCGTCGCGCGGATGAGCGACCCCGACCTGATCGACGGCATCATCGAAGCCGTCTCGATCCCGGTGATGGCCAAGGCCCGCATCGGCCACTTCGTCGAGGCGCAGGTGCTGCAGTCCCTCGGCGTGGACTACGTCGACGAGTCCGAGGTGCTCACCCCGGCCGACTACGCCAACCACATCGACAAGTGGGCGTTCACCGTCCCCTTCGTCTGCGGCGCGACCAACCTGGGCGAGGCGCTGCGCCGGATCACCGAGGGCGCGGCGATGATCCGCTCCAAGGGCGAGGCCGGTACCGGGGACGTCTCCAACGCCACCACGCACATGCGGCAGATCCGCGGCGAGATCCGCAAGCTGACTTCGCTGCCCGAGGACGAGCTGTTCGTCGCGGCCAAGGAGCTGCAGGCGCCGTACGAGCTGGTCCGCGAGGTGGCTCAGGCCGGGAAGCTGCCGGTGGTGCTGTTCACCGCGGGCGGCATCGCCACCCCGGCCGACGCGGCGATGATGATGCAGCTCGGCGCCGAGGGCGTGTTCGTCGGCTCCGGCATCTTCAAGTCCGGCAACCCGGCCCAGCGCGCCGCGGCGATCGTCAAGGCGACGACCTTCCACGACGACCCCGACGTCCTCGCGAAGGTTTCGCGCGGCCTGGGCGAGGCCATGGTCGGCATCAACGTCGAGGACGTGCCGGAGCCGCACCGCCTGGCCGAGCGCGGCTGGTGACTTCCTAGATGTATTCGGAGATCTCGACGCCGTAGGTTCCCGGCTCGAGGGCTTCGAAGATGTGCGGGACGTCGCCCGGGTAGGAGATGTAGTCGCCGGGGTTCAGCTCCTCCGGCGCCTCCACCAGGCCCACCCGGGCGCGTCCCGCGCACAGCACGATGTGCTCCATCACGCCGGTCATGTGCGGGTCGGACCGCCGCGGCGTACCGGGTTCCGCCCGGATGAGGTACATGTCCCGCCGCGCGGACGGGGGGCAGGCCGACAGCAGCGTGCACGCGTAGTCGGCGTGCTCGGCGAAGACCGTCGGGCCCTTGCCGGCGCGGATGACGCGGACCTTCGGCCGCTCCGGCTCGACGAGCCGGGAGAACGGCACGTCGAGGGCGACGCCGAGCGCCCACAGCGTCTCGACGCTGGGGTTGCCGGTGCCCGACTCGAGCTGGGAGAGCGTCGACTTGGCCAGGCCGGCGCGGCGCGCGACCTCGGTCAGGGACAAGCCCGCGCGGGTGCGTTCCCGGCGCAGGGACGCCGCGATGATCTCGAGGGGCGCGCCCGTCGTTTCCTGCGACATTGCTGTTCGCTCCATCGGTCGTTCCGTTCGCCTTGACGAACACGGGGCCGTGCGTTCACTATAGAACACATGCGTTCGATCTGGCGAACACTCGATCGGGGCCTCGCCCGCGACATCGGCCTGGTCTGCCTGGCCGATTGTCTCGTGGGCGTGTCCTACGGGGCCATCGCGGTGAGTTCCGGTTTCCCGTTCTGGCTGCCGATGCTGATGTCGCTGCTGGTCTTCGCCGGCGCGTCCCAGTTCATGTTCGTCGGGATCGTGGCCGCGGGCGGCAACCCGTTCGCGGCGGTGCTGGCCGGGCTGCTGGCCAACGCGCGGCACCTGCCGTTCGGTTTCGCGATCGGCGACGTGCTGGGCAAGCGGTGGTCCGCCCGGCTGGCCGGCAGCCACTTGATGATCGACGAGTCGGTCGCGTTCGCCCTGGCCCAGCGCGAGGCCGACCGCCGCCGCGCGGCGTACTGGGCGTGCGGGATCGGGCTGTTCGCCTGCTGGAACCTCGGTGTGGTCGCCGGCGCGTTCGCCGGGTCCGTCATCAGTGACACCGACGTGTTCGGCCTGGACGCGGCCTTCCCGGCGGTGCTGCTGGCGCTGGTCCTGCCGTCCTTGCGCGACCGCGCGTCACGGCTGCCGGTGCTGGTGGGAGTGGTGGTCGCGCTGGCCGCGACGCCGTTCCTGCCGGCCGGGCTGCCGGTGCTGCTGGCCCTGGCCGGTGTCGTAGTGGGGGTCGCGGCGAAGGAGCCGCAACTGCAGGAGGTCGGCTGATGGACGGGGTGGAGCTGCTGGTCGGCACGGTGGTGCTGGCGCTGGGGACGTTCGCGTTCCGGTTCGCCGGGCCGGTGCTGCGCAGCCGGGTGAAGCTGTCTCCGCGCGCGGAGAGGCTGATGGCGCTCGCGGCGGTGGTCCTGCTGGCGGCGCTGGTGGCGGTGAGCGCGTTGACGGAGGGCCACGGGTTCGCGGGCTTCGCCCGGCCGGCGGGGGTGCTGGTCGCGGGGGTGCTGGCGTGGCGGAAGGCCCCGTTCGTGCTGGTGGTGGTGGCCGCCGCGGCGACGGCGGCGCTGCTGCGGCTGGCCGGGGTGCCCTGACCGGTCCTCCGGCGGTGCTGCGGCCGGCGCTGAGTCTCGGTGGCTCGGGTCCCGCGCGGCTCGCGCTGTTGTCCGGTTGCCGGCGCCCCAATGTGGCGTTCGGTGCGTCAGACGCACCGAACGCCACATTGGGTGGGTCTGACGCACCCAA
>NZ_JBFBBQ010000132.1:0-19625 GCF_040682775.1 Amycolatopsis sp. NPDC051106
GGCGGGCGACCCGGCTGCCGATCGCGCCGGCCGTACCGGGACCACGGCGGCGCACCGGGTGCCGTCGGCCGACGCCGCCGATTCCGCCGCGCAACCGGCTGCCCCGGCCGCGGCGGAAGGCTTGATCCCGGGGGCGGACCGGTCTGCCACGACCGGAAAGCCCGTGGCCCACCACGAACCGGCCGCCGCGCCGGTGGGGGAGTGGGAAACCACGGCCGACCGCACGCGCCAAGCCGCCGAAAGCGCTCTCAAGCCCGCGATCGCGCAGCGGCTCACCGACGCGGGGCTGCCGACCCGGCGGCCCGGGGCCCAGCTCGCCCCCGGCGCGGTCGTCGCGCGCGGACGCGAGCAGACCGGCGGCGGCTCGTTCCGCGATGCCGCCGCCGTCCGCACCAGCCTCTCCCGGCACTACCAGGGGATGCGCGCGGCCCGGCGGGAGACCGCGGCGCGCACCGAAGAATCCGGAAAGGACGAAGTGGATCCGCGATGACGGAACTTCCCGACGTGCAGCCTCGACGCTCCGGCGCCCCGCCGGCGGCCCGCGCACTGGGCTTCCCCGGTCCCGCCGCGCCGCCCGAACGGACGGCGACGCTGAACTGGCTGGTCAACGGGTTCGTCCAGGACGTCTCGGGGGTCGCGCACGCCGTGCTCGTCTCCGCCGACGGCCTGCTCGTGGCCGCCGACGAGGCGCTGCCCCGCGAGCGCGCCGACCAGCTGGCGGCCATCGCGGCCGGGCTGTCCAGTCTGTCGCTGGGCACCGCGGAGCTGTTCACCGCCGGGCGGGTGGTGCAGTCGGTGATCGAGATGGAGCAGGGGTTCCTGCTGCTGATGAGCGTGGGCGACGGCTCGAACCTGGTCGTTCTCGCCTCGACCGGCTGCGACATCGGGCTGGTCGGCTACGAGATGACGATGCTGGTCGAGCGGGTCGGGCAGAAGGTCGACGTGCCCGCACGCGAGATGCCGGTGGCCCAGGACCACCGGTGATCGACGACCCGCCGCCCGGGCCGTACGGGGAGGAGCCGCGGCGCAGCCCGTCGCTGGCCCGCCCGTACTCCTGGACGGAAGGCCGGACGGCGCCGACGGTCGAGATCGCCGTCGAAGCGCTGGTCGAGTCCACGGCGGCGGGCCGGGCCGAAGGGGCGTACCTGACGTCGAGCGCGCTGGCGGAGGTCATCGAGCTGTGCCTCCGGCCGCGGTCGCTGATGGAGATCGCGGCGCTGCTGGCGCTGCCGCTCGGGGTGGTCCGCGTGCTGGTGTCGGACCTGATGCAGGACAACCTGGTGATCGTCCGCGACACGCTGTCGGACACGTCCACCTGGGACGAGCGCCACGACCTGATGGAACGCGTGCTGCACGGGCTGCGCGACCTCTAGAGAGGATCTTGCGATGGAGCACTTCGCGCTCGGGCTCTGGCTGCTCGTGCTCGCGTACCTGACGTCGGTGGTGGGCTGCGCGCTCGGGCTGGCGTGCGCGGTCCAGGCCCGTCACGCGGCGAGCCCCCGCCACCGCATGCGCTGGCTGGTGCTGGCGGCGATCTCGATCGGCGGCGTCGGCATCTGGCTGATGCACTTCGTGGCGATGCTCGGGTTCAGCACCCCGGGGATGCCGGTCCGCTACGACGTCTTTCGCACCGTGCTGTCGGCGATCCTGTCGGTGTCGGCGGTGTTCGCCGGTCTCGTGGTGGTGGGCGGCCGCGCGAAGTTCGGCTGGTGGCGCCTCGCGCTCGGCGGCGTCATCACGGGCCTGGCGGTGAACGTCATGCACTACACGGGAATGTCGGCCCTGCGCGTGAAGGGCGACTTCACCTACGACGGCGGCCTGGTCGCGCTGTCGGTGGTGATCGCGGTGGTGGCGGCGACGGCGGCGCTGTGGTTCGCGGTGTTCCTCGACCGGCTGTCCCTGCGGCTGCTGGCGGGGTTCGTGATGGGTGCGGCGGTGACGGGCATGCACTACACGGGCATGGCGGCGGTCCGGATGAACATGGACATGAACGCCGCGGACCCGGCGGGGGTCGAGGTGTTCTCGTTCCTGTTCCCGGTGTTCGTCCTGGCGGCGATCGCGATGGCGGTCCCGCTGTGCGCGGTCCTGATGGCGCCGGCGGTTTCTGCCGAGGCTCCTTCCGCTGTCCCGGAAGAAGCCGCCGTCACGGTGTGAGCTGGTCGCGGATGGCGTCGGTGTCGACGAGCGACCAGATCTCGGCGATCCTGCCGTCTTCGTAGCGGTAGAAGACGTGCTCGGCGAAGGAGACGGTCTTGCCTTTGGCCGGCAAGCCACGGAAGTCTTCGGCGGGCGTGCAGTCGAAGCGGATGCGGCAGGCGACTTGGTTGCCTTGGACTACGAGTCCTTCGATCGCGTAGTAGAGGTCGGGGATTTCTGTCGCGTCGCGCTTCAGGAGGGCCTGAAAGTCGGCGATGCCCAGGGTGCGGTGGTTGTGGACTACCGGGTCGTGCGCGAAATTGGGGAGGTCGTCGAAGCGCCGCTCGTTCAGGCAGGTGAGGTAGGCGCGGTAGCGCTCTTCGAGATCGGCCATGGTTTCCAGTGTGGCAAACGGCCCGCGGAGAAGCTCCCCGCGGGCCGCTCACCTCACCCCTCTACAGGATGCACAGCAGCGAACAGGCCTTCGCCGACGACCATCCCGTGTACGACGGCGGCGTCCCCGCGGGAACGTTCGCCGGCACGTAACTCACCTTTGCCTGGTTCGTGATCGGGAACAGGTTCAGCAACGCGTAAGTCGAGCAGTGCACCTGCTTCGACTGCCCCGCCGCCAACGAGAACGGACCTGTCTGGCAGGACGGCTCCACGCTGTCCACGACCTGCGCCGACGTGATCCCCACCGGGCCATCGTTGGTCACCGTGATCCGCCAGTACGCCGTCGCGTTCAGCAGGCCCAGGAGACCCACCCCTGCCTGCTTCGCCCACGGTCCGGCTCCGCCCGGGCCGCACTTCGAAGCCGAGGCGGACGTGCAGATCTCCTTGTCCACCTTGACCTTCGGCGTGCACGACGCGCCCGGGGCCACCGGCAGCGTCACCGTGTTCGACGTGAACGAGCCCGTCGAGTCCGTTCCGGTCGCCGTGTTCGCCACCGACGTCACCGCGCAGTCCGTCGCGATCGTCGTGCGGAAGCACAGCTGCGGCGCGTCACCCGCGTAGTCGACCACCAGCCGGCCGCTGAAGCCGGTTCCGTTGTGCAGCACCAGTGTCGTCGTCACCGTGATCGACGGGTGCGCCGCCACCGAGACGCCGGTCAGGTCGACCGAACCGTCCGGGGCGAAGCCCGGGGTCGGTACCGTCGCGTTGTCCTGGTCCACCACCGTCACCCGGGACGCCGCGAAGTCGACGTTCGCCGGATCGACGCCCGTCAGCCGCGCCGCCGTGTAGCCCTGGACGTGCGAGCCGCCGTCACAGTAGAAGTCGCCCGGCCGCAGCGTCACCTGGCCGCCCGAACGGACGCACGGCGTGGCCCCGGTCGCCGGGTCCATCGAGAACAGCACACCCGCGTCGCCCAGGCCGATCAGGCAGCCCGACGGCGGGTCGTACGTGTAGCCGTAGTCCCGCGTGACCCCGCCGTTCGCCGACGGGTGCGTGATCAGGCCGGGCAGGCCCGCGCACGCCGCCCCCGTCGTCCAGTCGTGGCACAGCGTCGCGCCCACGTAACCGCCGTTCCAGATGGGGAGGTAGCTGCGCACGTGCCCGGCCGGATCGGTGACGACCTCCGGGTTGAAGACGTAGACCCCGCCCGTCAGCGCGGCCGGGCCCGGTGGCGCCGCCAGCGTCGACCCGTCGAGCGCGTAGCACGTCGTGACGTTCGTGGCGCCGGTCGTCGACGCGCACGCGCCCGCCGGGGCGCCGGTCGCGCCGAACGCCGTGTAGCCGTTGTAGTTGAAGTTCCCGGCCGGACCCGTTGGCCGCGAGGACGCCCAGCCGGCGCACGCCGCGGCCGTCGCCGGGTCGAAGCAGCCCAAGGCCGGCTGCTGCCCGGTGTTCGGGTTCGAGGTCGACGCGAACACCTTGCCCGCCACCGGGGTCAGCGCGCCGTAGACGTACGGCTGGTTGACGGCCGGCACGATCGGCGCGTACGGCTGGCCGCCGCAGGCGCTCTGCGTGGCGATGGTCCAGCAGACCACCGCACCGCTGCTGATGAGGCCGTACAGGTTGCCGCCGCTCCGCACGAGCCCGGTGATGCTGCTGACCGGCGGGGAACCGCCGGTGGCGGACAGCGCCCAGTACCCGCAGTTCGCCGTGGCGGCCAGGTCGAGGCAGCCGACGCCGACCGACGTGGCCGTGACGGCGGGGTAGTAGACCTTCGCGGGCGCCGCGGGGTCGTGCACGTACTGCTGGACCATCGTGCTGGCGATGTCCCCGGCCCCCAGGGTGCCGAGCGGGCCGGGCGTGGTGTTGAGCACCTTCGGCCACGGGCCGCCCGGGCAGCGCTGCCCGGTGGCGAGGTCGGTGCACACGACCTTCGGCGACGTCGCGCCGAGGTGGTGGTAGATGTTCCAGGCCTGAAACGTGCCGCCCGGGGTGCGGTAGAGGATCGGCGTGAAGCCGTCGCCGCCGGTCGCGGTCGTGACGGCCTGCACGGGCGGGGTGAGCGAGGCGGACAGCGACGTCGCGTCGGGCCCCGCGTCCGGGTTGCTCGCGCGCACGGCGGTGACGCCGGTCGCGGGTTCGGTGCCGGTGAAGGTGCTGCCGTCGGTGGACCACGACGGCGTCCACCCGGGCGGCGCGTGCAGCGAACCGGGCTGGAAGGCCTGGCCCGCGCCGACGGCGTCGGTGATGGTGGCGGCGCCGGACGCGGTGGCCTGGTCGTCGTAGCCGATGACCCAGTTCGCGGTGGCCCCGTGGTCGGCGGGGGAACCGGTGCCCTGCACGGACTTCGTGAGCCCCGAGACGGCGGCGGGATCGGCGGCCGCGGGGAGCGCGGCGGCGCCGGCCGCCACGAGCACCAGGGGCAGCACTGCTCCCAGCATGCGTCTTCGCATGAATGGTCCTCGATTCTTTCGCAACGGTGGGTGCCGGAAATACTTTTCCGGCCGAAGGAAAATCCTATGCCGCACCGGCAGTGCGTTGAAGCGCTCTCACCCGGGCGCCAGAAAGGCGAAACCAACAGCGCAGTTCGTTACCGATGCGAAACAACGCGCACCTGCTGTGACGAGGGAAGTCTTGGTCGCGCGTCACCCGGATGCCGTCACGGCGTCACTCTTTCGGGTAACGAGTGGACGCTAAGAAATCCCGATTCCCGATACCCGTGAAGAATTATTTTCCGGATATGAATTCAGTGAGTATCCCGTCGAGGACGAGACGTGCGTTCGCGGCTTCCTCGCCGGCCCGGGCGCTGGTCACGAGCGCTTTCCACAACGCCCAGCCGCGCCCGCGCGCCCAGGCCGGTTCGTCGACGGACAGCCGCTCGCGGAACGCCCGCCGGCCCTCGGCGGTCAGCAGCGTCCAGGCGACGGCGAGGTCGCACGACGGGTCGCCGACCCCGCACGTCCCGAAATCGATGACCGCCGCCAGGTTCCCGCCGTCGAGCAGCAGGTTCCCGGCTGCGAGGTCACCGTGGAACCAGGCGTCGGCGTCGTCCCAGCGCGCGTCCAGCGCGGTCTCCCAGATCTCGCGGGCCAGGGTGATGTCGATGGTGCCGCCCAGGGTGTCGAGCGCGCGCCGGGTTTGAGCGTCGTAGGTGCGCAGGGTGGCGCCGCGGAACCAGTTGTGCTTTCCCGGCCGGGGACCACCGGCGGCGTCGATGCCGCGCAAGGCGGCCAGGAATCCGGCCAGGTCGAGCGCGAAACGAAGCGGGTCGGCGATCCGGTCCGCGCGAGCCGGCGAACCGGCGAGCCAGGCGTAGACGGACCACGGAAACGGATAATCCGCACCGGGACGCCCCTGCGCGAGCGGCACGGGAATGGGCAGCGGCAGCCGCGGAGCGAGCGCCGGAAGCCACCGTTGTTCCTTCTCCACGGCCAAGGCGTACTCGGCCGCGCTGGGCAGCCGCGCCACCATTTCGTCATCGAGGTGGAAGGTGAAGTTGTCCCAGCCGCTCGCGGACACCGGCCGCACCGGGAGACCGGCCCACCGCGGGAACTGGTCGCCGACCAGCCGGCGCACCTGGCCGGTGTCGACGGTGACGCGCTGGGGGAGGGGACCGAGGTCCGGTGTGCTGCTCAAAAGCGTCAGCCCGATTCCGCGTCGAAGCGGAGTTTCGACGTGATGCGGTACCGGTCGCCGCGGTACACCGAACGGGTCAGCTCGACCACCTGCCCCGTCGTGTCGCGCGTGAGCCGCTCGATGTGCAGGATCGGGGCGTACACCGCGATCTCGAGCAGCTCGGCCTGCTCCGGGTTCGTCACCGCCGGCTCGATCGTCTGCACCGCGTCCTGCACCACGATCCCGAACCGCTTCCGCAGCAGGCGGTAGAAGTTGCCGGACTCCAGGTCCGCGACGGCGAGCCGGGGGACCAGGGACGCGGGCAACGCCAGCTGCTCGATCGCGATCGGCTCGTCGTCGACGTGCCGGACCCGCGTGACGCGCAGGACCGGTGTGCCCGGCTCGCGTTCCAGGTCGGCCGCCAGCGACCGCGGGGCGGGGGAGATCCCGAACGCGATCACCCGGCTCGTCCAGTGCCCCTCCGCGGGCGGGACGGCGAGGCCCGTGGCCAGTTCCTGGGTCACCTTCTGCGGGCTCGTGAACGTCCCCCGCCCGCGCTGGCGCACCAGCAGCCCGGTGCGGGTCAGCTCGTCGATGGCCGCCCGGACGGTCGGGCGGGACACGCCCAGCTCCGCGGCCAGGTCGCGTTCGGACGCCAGCCCGGTGCCGGGGCCGGCGTTCTCGATCACCTTCAGCAGGTGCCGCCGGACGCGGTCGCGCTTCACGGTGGGCGGGCGGTCCGCCGGCTCGCCACCTTCTTTTCGGGGGCTCCGGGTGGTGGAGCCCCCGGCCTGGGGTGAAGCCCCGGATGGCGCACCTTCTTTTCGGGGGCTCCGGGTGGCGGAGCCCCCGGCCTGGGGCGAAGCCCCGGATGGCACAGCGGTCAAGGCACCGTCTTCCCGGATACTCCGAGTGCGCCGGCGAACCGGACGCGCTCCTTCGGCAGGGCGTCGAGGGCGCGGAGCCGTTCGAGGTGACCGGGCAGGCGCTCCTGGAAGTCAGCATAACGGCGCTCCGGCGGCGACCACGCGCGCTCGGCCAGCGCGCACAGTCGCGGGAACGCCAGGTGGCGCACGTGGTCGGGGGTCGGCGCGTGCTCGGTCCACAGCTGGGCCTGGGTGCCCAGCACGCCGGGCCGGGTGCCGTCGCTGACCGGCAGCCCGCCCGCCAGGGGGTCGAAGCGGTAGACGTCCCGGAGTGTCGTGACGTCGGTCCGCGGCGGCTCGCCGGGCTCTTCGCTCTGCCGATAGTCGAAGTACGTCGACGTGTGCGGCGCCATGATCACCTGGTGGCCGCGGGCCACGGCGAGCGCGCCGTGCGCGGCGTCGCGCCAGGCCGTCACGACCATCTCCGGCGGCAGCCGGCCCGCGGTGTGGCCGGTCTCGTCCCAGCACACGGCCTGCCGGCCGAGGTCCGCCAGTACGCCGTGCAGCTCGCCCAGGAACCACGGGTGCAGTTCCGCGGTGTCCCGCAACCCGAGGCTCGCCGCCTTTTCCCGCGCGAAGGGGTTCGACGCCCATTGCGTGGTCGGGCACTCGTCGCCGCCGATGTGCAGGTGCCGCGCCGGGAAGACGTCGGCCAGCTGCCCGAGGACCTCCCGGCAGAACGCGAACGCGCCGTCGTGGACGCCGAGGATGTCCGGGCTGATGCCCCACGCGGTCCACACCGGCAGCGTCACCTCCGGCCGGTTGCCCAGCTCGGGGTAGGCGGCCAGCGCCGAGCGCACGTGTCCGGGCAGGTCGATCTCCGGCACGATCCGCACGCCGCGGCCGGCCGCGAACGCGACGAGTTCGCGCAGCTCGCGTTGGGTGTAGAAGCCGCCGTGGGGGACGCCGTCGTAGACGCCGCTGCCGGCCGCCCCGACCATCGACTCGGTCCGCCACGCGCCGATCTCGGTGAGCCGCGGCCGTCCGTCGATCTCGATCCGCCAGCCCTGGTCGTCGGTGAGGTGCAGGTGCAGGACGTTGTACTTGTGCAGTGCCAGCAGGTCGACGAACTCGCGGAGGAACTCCAGCGGCAGGAAGTGCCGGGCGACGTCGAGCAGCACGCCGCGCCAGGGCAGCCGGGGCGCGTCGCGGACGTGCAGGCACGGCAGCCGCGGCGGGCCGTGCAGCGGGACCAGCTGCCGGAGGGTCTGCACGCCGTTGCGCAGCCCCGCCTCGGTCGACGCCGTGAGGAGCGCGTCCGCCGGCGTGACGTCGAGTTCGTAGCCCTCCAGGCCGTGCTTCGCCGACGGCACGAGGTCGAGGCGGATCGCCGGGCCGTGGTGGATCGACGGGCGCGGCAGGTAGCCGGCCAGCAGCCGGGCCGCGCTCTCGGCGCCGCGGCTCGCGAGCACGCGCAGCCCGCCGGCGGGCGCGAAGGAACCGGCGCGGCGCGTCAGCCGCGTGGGGTGGGGGATGATCATCAGCCCTTCACCGCGCCCGCGGTCATGCCTTCGACCAGGTGGCGCTGCACGAGCGCGAAGAAGACCACGACGGGCAGCGCGAACAGCGTCGACGCGGCGATCAGGCCGCCGTAGTCGGTGCCCGTGCTGGTGCTGAACGACACCAGCCACACCGGCAGCGTGTAGCCGGAGCTGTCCTTCATGATCACGTACGCGAACAAGAAGTCGTTCCACGCCGTGATGAAGGCGAACACGCTGGTCGCGATCAGCCCGGGCAGCACCAGCGGCAGCAGGACCGAGCGCATCACGCGCCCGCGGGTCGCGCCGTCGACCATCGCCGCCTCCTCGAGTTCGACCGGGATGCCGTGCAGGAAGCCGCGCAACGTCCAGATCGTGAACGGCAGGACGAGCGCGACGTAGGTCAGGATCAGCCCGAACAGCGTGTCGAGCAGGTGCGCGCTCTTGAGGCCGAGGAACAGCGGGATGACCAGCGCGGGCACCGGCACCATCTGCAGCACCAGCACGCCGATGAGGAAGCTGCGGCGCCCGAAGAACCGGAAGCGCGTCAACGCGGTCGCGGCCAGGAACGCGACCACTATGGACAGTGCGACGACAGCGACGACGACCACGACGCTGTTGACGAGGTCCTGCACGAACCCGGGCTTGGCGAGCGCGTCGGCGAAGTTGTCCAAGGTGACGTCCACGGGCAGGAACTGCGGCGTGGGCTGCAGGATCTTGCCCGCCGGCTTGAACGCCGTGAGCACCATCCAGTAGACCGGGAAGATCCACACGAGACAGAAGATCGCGGCGGTGGCGTTGCGGCCGATCCGGCGGATCACAGGTCCTCCCCGGAGCGGACGAGGCGGCGCACGTACACGGCCGTCAAGCCGACGAGCAGCGCCACCGAGACGACGGCGATCGCGGCGCCCTGGCCGAAGTCGTTGCCGCTGAACGCCTTCGTGAACGTCCAGATGCCCAGCGTCGTCGTACCGCCGCTCGGGCCGCCCTGGGTGAGGATCCAGATCTGGTTGAACACGGTGAAGTCCCAGATCACCGAAAGGATGGTGACCAGGCCGAGGATCGGCTGCAGGAACGGCACCGTGATGGTGCGGTGGACCCGCCACGGCCCGGCGCCGTCGAGTGCGGCGGCTTCGTAGTAGGACCGCGGGATCTGCGCCAGGCCCGCGTAGAGCGTCAGCGCGACGAACGGCACGGACTGCCACACGACCAGCAGCCAGACGAGCGTGAACGCCGACGCCGGTGACGTCGTCCAGTCGTGCTGGGTGAGGTCGCCGAAGCCGGCCTGGGTGAGCAGCCAGTTGACCACGCCGTAGCCGGGCTGGAAGAGCCACTGCCAGACCAACGTGGACGCGACGTTCGGCAGCGCCCAGGCCGCGATGAGGCTCATCGTGACGGCGGTGCGCATGCCGCGGCCCAGGCGTTGCAGCAGCAGCGCGACGCCGAAGCCGATGACCAGGGTGCCGAGGACCAGGGCGGCGCAGAACCCGATGCTGCGCGCGAGGACCGGGAGGAGCTGGTCGTCGCCGAGGACGGCGGCGTAGTTGTCCCAGCCCGCGAAGGTCGTCGTGCCGGTGAACAGGGAGCGCAGGCCGTACCGCTGCGTCGAGATGACGACCAGGCGCACCAGCGGGTAGCCCAGGACGAGCCCGAGCAGGACGGTCGCGGGCAGCAGCAGGCCGTAGGGCAGCAGGGACCGCCGCCGGCGCGGCGTCACCGGTCTCGACGAGGCTTCGGGCGGCGCTTTCACCAGCAACATGAGGACTCCTTCGCGGAAAGGGGCGGGGCGGCCCGGTTGGGGACGGCAGCCGGCCGGGCCACCCCGCCGGTCAGCGGGCGTTCAGCGCCTCGGTCAGGTGGGCGTCGAAGTCCCTGGCGGCGTCGGCGATCGGCCGGCGTCCGGTGGCGATGTCGGCGAAGAAGGTGTTGATGGACTTGTCGCTCTCGATGGTCGCCCAGCCCGGGGCGGCCGGGGTCGCGACGCTCGTCTTGGCCGCGGTGGCGAAGGCGGCGTTGACCGGTGCCAACGTGGGCGTGACCTCGTCGATGAGCTCGGTGGAGACGGGCGTCCAGCCGTCGATGCCGACGATCGCCTCGCGCTGCACCTCGGGGCTCGCGGCGGCCTTGAGGTAGGCCAGGGCGAGGTCCTGGTTGCGGCTCTTGGCCGCGACGACGAGGTCCGACCCGCCGAGGAACACCGGCTGCGTCTTGCCGGGCGTGGCGCTGGGGAAGGGGAAGGTGCCGAGGCGGTCCTTCAGCTCCGGCTTGTTCTTGACCACGGTGTTGACGCTCGTGTCGAGGATCGCCCCGGCGCCGCCGGCGGAGAAGATCGCGGCCTGGTCGGGGGCCTTGGTGTCGACGTTGCGGGACGCGGCGGAGGAGTAGGTGTTCTGGAAGTCCTTCCAGGCCTGCAAACCTTTTTGCGCCTCCGGGCTTTCGAGGGCGCCGGACCACTTGCTGTCCTTCTGCGTGGCGAGCTGGCCGCCGGCGTCCCAGACGAACTGCAGCGCGCCGTACCAGTACCTGCCGGGGAAGTGGAAGGCGGAGTAGTCCGCCGCCGGGTGCTTAGCCTTGATCTTGTCGAGGTCCTGGGTGAGTTCCTGGAACGTCTTCGGCGGCGCGGTGATCCCGGCATCGGCCCAGACCTGCTTGTCGTAGATCACCGCGCGGTTGCCCGCGAACAGCGGTGCGCCGTAGAGGTTCCCGTCCACAGTGGCCGGTCCGGCGAGACCGGGCAGCCAGGTGTTCTTCCCGGCCAGCTCGTCGCGGTGCGGGGTGAGGTCGGTGAGCGCGCCGTTGGCGGCGAAGAGCGGGACGTTCGTGTTGCCGATCTCGATGACGTCGGGGGTGTCGTCCTGGGCCAGGGCGGTGCTGATCTTGGTGTTGATGTTGTCCCACTCCTGGATCCGCACGGTGACCTTGGCGCCGGTGGCCTTCTCGAACGCGGCGTTGATCGCCGCGGTGGCCTTGTCGGACAGGTCGCCGTTCATCAGCCAGACGGTCAGCTGCCCACCTTGACCGCCCTGGGCGGCGGGAGCGGGGGTGTCGGTGCCGCACGCGGCACTGGCGGTCACGGCGGCGACGGCCAGTGCGGCGGCGAAGGTGCGTCTGCGCACGAAAACTCCTGGAGTGGCGGCGGAGGTGGGGGCGAACGCCCCAATGTGGCCTTGGTTGCGTCTGACGCACCCAAGGCGGCCTTCGGTGCGTCTGACGCACCGAAGGCCACATTGGGGCGCTTGCGGTGGAAGGTGACCGCGGCCCGGGCTGGTCCCTGGGACCCGGGCCGCGGCCAGGTCGGCGGCGGGGTCGGCGTCAGCAGTGGCCGAGGTCGGCCCACTGGGCGGTGAGCCCGGGCTCGGAGCCCTGGGTCCACCAGTTCGCCTGCCAGAGGTGGGCGTTGTGCTTCACCCGCTGGCCGCCGAGGTACACCGTGCCCCAGTCCCATTCCGCCGCCGTCGAGCAGTTCGCGGGCTGCGACGGCGTCGTCGGAGTGGTGGGCGTGGTCGGAGTCGTGGGGGTCGTCGTGGCCGGCGGGCTCGTCGGCGTCGTGCAGCCGTTCACCGTGTCCACGTGGGACGTTCCGGCGGTCCGGTACGAACCCGCGCGGGCGACGGCGTCCGAAGGCGACACCACCTGGTTGCCCGCGTAGTACGTCCAGTCGACCTGCTCGGTGTAGACGCTGTTGCCGCTCGTGTGCCCGGCCGTGTCGATGAACCACATGTTGTAGTTGATCGACATCGGCGTCCGCGGGTACACCGGGTTGCCCTGCGCGTCGGTCGTGTGGTCCGCGGTGAGCTGGCCGTCGATGTAGTACTTCACGTGCCCGCCCGACACCTGCGTCACGATGTCGTGCCAGCCGGCGAAGCTGCGGTTCTGCGCGGTGGACACGCGCAGGCCGTCCCACGTCGGGTTGTTCCAGTACGTGTTCCAGCTGGTCTGGTAGTTGGCCGTCGAGCCGCCCCAGCCGCCGTTGGGCAGGTACTCCGAGAAGTCCAGCTCGCTGTAGAGCGGGTCGCGGTCGTACCGCAGCGGCGAGATCGTGAAGTACGTTTCGTTGACGTGGTCACCGTCGGTGCCGCTGTCCGGCGCGTCGGTGAAGCGGACCCGGCTCGCGTACGTGCCTTCGAAGAACCGCAACCGGTTCTGGTACATCTCGGAATGCGTCGTGCCGGCGGCGCTCCCGTCGGTGCTGGCGGCGAGCTGGGCGACGCGTTCGCCGTTCACCGTCGGGAAGCTGACGTTGCTCGTGAGCCAGCGCGCGCCGGCCACGCCGGGACTGCCGACGTCGTTGCGGGTGGTCCAGCCGGCGCCGCCGAACGCGGAGTCGGTGGGGGAGGCGTAGTGGAAGTCGTCGAACAGCACGCCGCAGTCGGCCGCCGCGGCCGACGGGCTGGCGTCGGCCCCACCGGAAAGGATCAGGGCCGTCGCCGCCGCGGTCGCGACGCTCGTCAGTGCTGCTGTGGTGGTCCGGATTCTGCGGGACATGGGTCTCCTCCTGAGGATGGCCGTCCGCCGGGAGAGCTCCCTGATTGGTCTAGACGAATCAGGTGGCGAGGACTTTCCTCCTGACCATTGGTCATGTCAAGACCGGCACAGAACTTACCTTTGGTAATTTCCGGGCCTGGATCCTGGCGAGTCCGGACCGGCTTGTCGAGTTACGGTCGTCCCGTTCGTCATCCTCTTCGACCGACGCCGGACGAAGGAGCGCACGTGCTCTACATGCTGTTGATCTACAACTGCGAGCGGCCCGAGCCGGCCGACCCGGGCTTCGAGGACGCGCTGGCCGCCGTCAACGCCTTCGCCGACGAATGCCGGCGACGCGGGGTGTTCGTCTCCGGGCACCCGCTTCAGGGCGAGCACACCGCCACGACGGTGACCGTGCAGGAGGGCCGGACGCTCATCACCGACGGGCCCTTCGCCGAGACCCACGAGCACCTCGGCGGGGTGTACGTCCTCGACTGCCCCGGCCTCGACGAGGCCCTGGAGCTGGCCGCGCTGTGCCCGATGGCCGCCCAGGGCTCGATCGAGGTCCGCCCGGTCGCCGGGGTGCCCGGGCTGGACCACCGGGCCGCGCGTGGGTGATCGCGCGGCGGGCGTCGTCGAGCGCGTCTTCCGCGAGGACCGCGCCCGGCTGCTCGCCGCGCTCGTCCGGGTGCTCGGCGACTTCGAACTCGCCGAGGACGCCCTGCAGGACGCGGTCGCCCGGGCACTGCGGACGTGGGGCCCGGACATCCCGGACGACCCCGCGGCCTGGTTGCTGACCGCCGCACGCAACAGCGCCGTGGACCGGATCCGCCGCGCCCGCGTCGGGCAGGCCAAGCTCGCCCAGGTAGCGGCGGGTGAAAGCGGGGTGAGGACGTCGATGCTGCCGGACGACCGGCTCGCCGAGGTCGGCGACGACCGGCTGAGCCTGCTCTTCACCTGCTGCCACCCGGCCCTGGCCGAAGACGCGCGGGTGGCGCTGACGCTGCAGGCGGTCGCCGGCCTGACCGCCGCCCAGATCGCCCGGCTGTTCCTGGTCGCCGAGCCGGCGCTGGCGCAGCGGCTCGTGCGGGCGAAGCGGAAGATCCGCGACGCCGGTATCTCGCTGACCGTCCCGCCCGATCACCTGCTGCCCGATCGGCTTTCCGGTGTCCTCGCGGTCATCTACCTCGTCTTCACCCGCGGCTACGCCTCGCCGTCGGGGCGCGACGAGCCGGCCGAACTGCGCCGCGAGGCGATCCGGCTGGCGAAGCTCCTGGCCGCGCTGATGCCGGACGAGCCGGAGGCGCTCGGCCTGGTCGCCCTGCTCCTGCTGCAGGATTCGCGCTCGGCCGCCCGCTGGACACCCGGGGGCGACGTCGTCCTGCTCGAAGACCAGGACCGCGCCCGCTGGGACCGGGCGGAGATCGCGGAAGCGCTCGGCGTGCTCGGCCGGGCCCTGCGCCGCGGCGCGGTCGGGCAGTACCAGCTGCAGGCGGCGATCGCGGCGCAGCACGCGCAGGCCCGCGTCGCGGCCGACACGGACTGGGCGCGGATCGCCGCGCTCTACGCGCGGCTGCGGACGCTCGCGCCGTCACCCGTCGTCGCGCTCAACCACGCCGTGGCGGTCGCGATGGCCGACGGCCCCGAGGCCGGGCTCGCGCTGGTGGAGGCGATCGACGGGCTCGGCCGCTACCACCTCTGGCACGCCGCCCGCGCGGACCTGCTGCGCCGCCTCGGCCGCTCCCGCGAGGCCGCCGCCGCGTACCGGCGGGCACGCGAGCTCGCCGAGGCCCCGGCCGACCACCGCTTCCTCACCACCCGCCTGCACGAACTGGAGTCCTGATGCGACTGTCCGTTCTGGACACCGGCCACCGGCGCCGGGCCCGGCTCTTCATGGCCGTCACCGGCAAGCTCTCCGGCGTCACCAGCCCCGACATCGTCAAGCTGCTGCTGTACCGGCCGGGCTTCCTGACCCGGCCGCTGCTGGAGCTGACCGCGCCCGCGATGCGCGGCGAGTCCTACTGGACCGCCGGCGAGCGCGAATACCTCGCGATGAGCACGGCCCAGGTGCACGAGTGCCCGTTCTGCGTCGTCACGCACGCCGAGCTGACGCGGATCGCCGGCCACGGTGAGATCGACCCCGACCGCCCGCTGGACGCGCGCCCGGAACTGCTTGCCGTGCAACGGTTCCTCGAGGACGTCTCGCGGAACCTCGAGCCGGTGCCGCCGCGTGACCTGCCCGCGCACGCGGTGGCGGAGGCCCTGAACGTCAACCTGGTGTGGAACATCGTCAACCGGCTCGCGAACGCGTTCGGGTTCGAGCTGCGCGACGGCCAGCTGAAGGTGGGCACGAAGGCACTGCACCGCGCGGGGTACCGGTTCCCGGGCTTCCTGCTCGCCGACAGCCCCGGCGACCTCCGGGAGAGCGTCTTCGGGCAGCCGGCGCGGACGAGCCCCGAGCTCCGGCGGGCGGCCGGGACGGGGGAAGGAGTGCCGGAGCCGTGGCGGGACTACGCCGCACTGGTCCGCGACGCGTCCCACCGCGTCACCGACGCCGACGTCCGCCGCCTGCTCGCGGCGGGGTGCACCGAGGACGAAGTCTTCGAGGTCACGGTGGCCGCGGCGGTCGGCGCCGCGCTGCGCAGCTTCGGCGCCGGCCACGACGCGCTGGAGGCGCGCGGCGATTAGGCCGAACCGGTCAATGCGGTAGCCGGAAAGCGTGCCCGCGGATTCACCCCGATGCCCGCGGTGAATCGCGGGCAACCAGCGGGAATGCCGGAACGGGAATGCGGCGGGGACCGGTCCCGGCGTATTCATGGTCTTCTGGAGACCGCTGCACCCCGGTTGACCGCGTGTCATAGTGACGGTTCCGGCCGGAATCGGGTCGTATGGGGGGATGGGGGACGATGCCAGCCGACGTGCCCTCTTTGTCGGGTCTCGACGCCGTCACCGGCGGCCTTGTCGAACGGTTGCTGGCTCGCGTCGACGGCGAAAGCCGTTCGCTGCCCGTGGTTGTCGCGCTCGGCGCGCGGGGCACCGGGAAGACCGCGCTGCTCGGCGCCGTCGCGGACCGCTGCCACGACATTCCGCACGCGCACCTCGACTTCGAACGGCACGACCGCGCGGACAGCCGGCCGCGGGAACTGCTGGGGCACCTCGCCTTCGACCTCAGCCGGCAGTGGAAGCAGTTCGGCAGGCTGGCGTTTCCCCGCCTTTGGCTGTGCATGCTCGTGCTCGGGGCGCCGCTGGAACTGCAGGACCGCCGCGCGGCATTGCGCAAACTGCACGCGTTGCTGGCGAAGAACCAGCCACTCGAACAGAGCCGGGAGGCCATCGTCGACGTCGTCCGCCTCGCGGGGGGCATCGCGCCCGCCGGCGGCCTGCGCGGCTGGCCCGAGGCGACCGACCTGCTGCTGCGCGGCCTCAGCTGGTACGACCGCCGCCGGCTGATCGGCAAGATGCGGGCCCTGCCCGCCGGGGCCGGCAACCACGAGGACTTTCTCATCGAGATCGCCTGGCACGCCCAGGGCGACGACGAAGACCGGGACGCGGTCGACGCCACGTTCTGCGACGCGTTCCTCGCCGACCTGCGCCGGAACTACACCGGGCTCAACCGCTCGCGGCGGACGTTGAACAGCCTGGTCCTGCTCGACAACGCGCACACGCCGGGCGGGCGCCTCTTCCTGCGCTCCCTCACCGAAGCGCGCCAGCGGGCCGGCGAGGCCGATCCGCTGGTGGTGCTCGCCACCAGCCGCACGTGGAACCCGGACTGGAACGAGAGCTGGTCCCCGCCGGCCGCGCACCGCGGCGCCCCGGAACGCCGGCCGCCGACCACGCACCGGACGAAGGGCCTGCACCGGCCCGCACCGCGGCAACCGTCCGATGTGGAGGCGGACTGGCGGCCCGGCGCCGGGGAGCCGGAACCCCACTGGCACCCGTGGTACCTGCTCGAGCTCGGCGCGTTGTCCAAGGACGACGTCGTGCACATCGCCGCGGGCAGGGAGATCCACCCCGCGTCGCGCCTGCCGCGGTTCCTGCACCGCGTCACCGACGGCCACCCCGGCGCGGTCACCGACGTCATCGCCGCCGTGGCCCACCGCTTCGACCCGCGGCGCCCCGGGACGCTGCGTGCCGCGCTGCGCACCCCGGCCGCCGGGCCGGACGGCGCCGGGCCGCCGCTGGTCACCGCGATGCGCGACTACCTGCTGCAGGACTTCTCCCCGGCGAGCCGGCAGGACCTGGTCACCGCGAGCGCAGCGCTGGACGTGGAACTGCTGTTCCACAAGGAGATCCTCGACCTGCGCAACCCGGCGGGGGAGGGGGTGCTGTTCAAGGAGCTCGGCGACCACCTGTGGCTGCGCGCGGAGCCGGGCGAGGCGCCGCAGTACGTGCTGCACCCGTGGCTGCGCCGGATCCTGCTGCAGGAGCTGGCTTCCCGCGCCGACGACCACCCGCTCAGCTGGACCCGGGTGCACACCCGGTGCCGCGACTTCTACGAGGAGAACGGCCGGACCGTCGCCGCGCGCTACCACGACCTGGCGCTGGAGAACGTCGCCGCGGCGGTCGCGCACCTGCGCGAGCCGTTCGCCGACGCGCGGCACGCGGAGTTCGACGTGGCGACCGCGGAGGCGTGGCTCGCCGAGCTCGACGTCGTCACCGCGGCGCCCAACCGGCTGGACAAGCACGCCGAGCCGTACGACCAGGTCCAGCACCACGCCGGGCGGGGCGACGACGACCTCGGGACGACGCTGGCCTGGCTGGTCGCCGCGCTGTGGATCGCCCGCGATCCGCTCGGCGACCCGGGCGGGACGCTGGACTCGACGATCGAAGGGGCCTTCCACCAGCTGGCCCAGGGCCGGGGGCGGGGCTCGATCCTGCTGCACGAACGGGCGGAGAGGTACCGATGAGCGCGCGCAGTGACCGGATCCGGCCCCCGCGGCCGACGTGGTCGAAGTGGCTGCTGGTGGCGGGCGGCGTGCTGTTGCTCGCCGTGGTCCTCGTCGCCGCGCTGGTCGTGGTGCCGGCGATCAGCGAGGCCGGGCGCACGTGCGGCGCCGGCGTCGAGAAGCGCGGAGACACCGGGGAATGCACCGGCGTCACCGACGGCGCTTACGTGTTCTCGCCGGGACTCGCCGACGTCGAGCAGCGCATCCGCCAGGAGAACGAGTCCGTCACGACGTCGGGGAAGCCGTACGTCACGATCGCGGCCTTCCTGCCGATGACCCTCGAAGAGCACGACATCCTGTCCGACGAGTGGGTCCGCCACCAGCTGGAAGGCGCCTACATCGCGCAGCGCCGGGCGAACACGACCCAGTCGTGGGGCAGCCTGCCGCTGATCCGCCTGCTGCTGGCCAACCCCGGCAGCCGGCTGAACCACTGGGAGCCGGTGGTGGACGACCTGGTCGGGCGGGTGACGTCGGAGCGGCTGGTCGCCGTGACCGGGATCGGGCTGAGCCTCGACACGTCCCGCGACGCGATCCGCCGGCTCTCGGAGCACCGGATCCCCGTGGTGGCCTCGCACCTGGCCGCCGACGAGTTCTCCGAGATCCCCGGCTTCATGCGGGTGTCGCCGACGAGTTCGACGTACGGCCTGGCGGCGGCGAGCTACGTCCGGCCGACCGCGCACACGGCCACGATCGTGCGCGACGTCAACCCCGGCGACCTGTACCCGAAGACCCTGGCAACGGCGTTCACCCGCAAGTTCGCCGACGCGGACCACCGCATCGTCGGCCGGACCGAGGAGTACGACTCGAGCCTGCCGGGCATCGAGAACACGTTCCTGCAGATGATGCCCAACATCTGCGGCAACCAGCCCGAGGTCGTGTACTTCGCCGGCCGCGAGAACAACCTGACGTCGTTCGTCGCGGAGCTCGCCCAGCGCCCCTGCCTCGACCGGCACATCACGGTGCTGACCGGCGACCTGGCGCTGGTCGGGCCTCCGGAGGCGGACATGCGCCGGGGCCTGCAGGCCAACGTCACGGTGCTCGCTCCGGGACTGGCCCACCCCCAGGCGTGGACGAGTTCCCCGCAGGCGTTCAACCCGGCGGCGGTGGCGAGCTTCCAGGAGCCGGGGTGCACGGACTGCTTCAAGGCGGTGTTCCCGAAGGAGCGCCTGGACGACGGCATCGCGATCCTCGCGCACGACGCGGTGCTCACGGTGGTGTGGGCGATCCGCGGAATCCCGCGGGTATCGCCGGCGCAGGTGACGGCCCAGGACGTGCTGCAGGCGAAGAACCGCCTGCACGGGACGCTGGCGGTCCCGGGGGCGAGCGGGATGATCTCGTTCGACGATCGGGGTGACCCGGTGAACAAGGCGGTGCCGATCCTGCGGGTGCGGGAGGACGACACGCCGGAGTTCGTGCAGCTCTCGGCACCGGACTCCTGAGTCGCGGGATTCGGCGACGCGCCGCTGACCTCGCTGCTGACATCGCCGCTGACCTCGCCGGGCGGGGATCGGGCCGGGGCTTGCGGCTGAGCGGCAAGCGAGCTTGACCGCGGGTCCGCGCGGTTCGCTCGAGTGCAGTGAATGACTCATTCCTGGCTGGGCTTGCCCCGTTTGGGCGGACAGGGTTGATGAGTTAGCTCAGGCTATCGCAGGTGTGGTAGCCGGCTG
>NZ_JBFBBQ010000133.1:0-19251 GCF_040682775.1 Amycolatopsis sp. NPDC051106
CCCACGCCTACGAAACAACAGCCCAGCCGGCTACCACACCTGCGATAGCCTGAGCTAACTCATCAACCCTGTCCGCCCAAACGGGGCAAGCCCAGTCTTGAATGAGTCATTCAAGACCCCCCAAGACCTGAATGACTCATTCAAGACATTCGAATCCGGCCGCAGTGGTCGAGGCGGCCCTCTGCCGGCTCATGCGCGGGCGAGCGGGCTGGGATCCGGTGCACGGCAGCGGCGGAAGCCAGGCGGCCGAACCGCGACTTCGCCGGAACCCTGCCCCGGAACCCGGGGCCTCCTCGATGCCCGGTTCCTTTTCGTTCCAGCCAGCGGGCGCGGTGTCCCGGGCAAACGTCTTGAATGAGTCATTCAAGACCCCCCCAGGACCTGAAAGACTCAGTCAAGACATCCGAATCCGGCCGCGGTGGTCGAGGCGGGTGCTAATCGAGCGTGAACACCTCCACCGGGTGCGGGACGCGGATCACGTCCGCCTCGACCGTCCCCAGCTCGGCCACGGCGTCGAGCAGCGCGGCCCGGCCGGGTGGGCCGCGCCACGGCTGGTGCCGGGCGAACACCAGGAACTCGAGAAGCCGTTGGCGGGTCTCGGAAAGCGGCACCACGATCTCCGCGTCCACCGAGACCGAGCGGAACCCGAGCCCGAGCCGCCGCAGCTCGTCGGCGAGGGTGTCCGCGAACAGCGGCCGCACGATCCCTTGGCGGGCCAGGGAATCCGCGAACGCCGCGTTCAGCGCGTTCGACGGCGTGACCGCCACGATCACCCGCCGATGACGGTTGCGGGCCTCCTTGAGCACCGCCATCCCCTCGGCCGCGCCGAGGTAGCACAGCGACTGGACGAACAGGCCGCACTCGGTCGGCGCGATCCGGCGGTCGGCGGCTTCGGCCATGCTGATCGTGAACAGCCGGTAGCCGCGCACCTTCGGCAGCGCGGCGAGCTCCGCGCGCAAGCGCGCCACCGCTTCGCCGTTGGTGTCCAGGCCCTGGAACCACACCGTTTCCCGCGGCGTCCGCGCGATCAGCTCCAGCTCGAACATTCCGAAGCCGCAGCCGTAGGACGTCAGCTCGAGGTCGGCGCCGCCGCCGAGCTGCGAGGCGACCTCGCCGGCCATCAGCGCCTGCTGGTTCGTCAGGCTGCGGAAGGTGGCGTTGCCGGTGTTGTAGTCCACTTCGTCCATCGCCGCTCCCCCTTTCCCACGCCCGGAAAGCGTCGAAGGGCAGGGATCGCGGCTTCATTCCCGGCGTGCACCGCCGGCGGAAATCGGCGTCGTGCACCGAATTCTACTGCCGGGCGCGGTACGCCCGGGTTTCGCAAATTGCGCGATCAACCCCGTCAGGGCGCCAAATCCAGCGCGCATTCCCCGACGCAGACCTCGGCGGGCCAGTCCAGCCGCAACGCGCGGCCGACGCGGTCGCCGGCGTCCACCGAGACCGCGTGCGCGGCCAGCCCCATCGCCTTCGCGGTGAGGTGGAGCGTCTCCTGCAACGCGCCGAGGTGCAGCAGGGCCGCCGCGTACGCGCGGCTGCGGAGCACCGGCGCGGTGCGCGCCATCCGCGTGGTGACGCTGAGCAGCGCGGCCGGGTGGCGGTGGTCGGCCGCGGCGACCATGGCCATGTCGAGCAGGATCTTGTGGTCCGCAGTGTCCGAAGAGACCAGGAAGAGGCGGTGGCCGGCCGGGTCGTAGTGGTAGATCCCCTGCGGCAGCCCGGAACAGCGGTTGACCGTCAGGTAGAGCTCCAGCTCGTACAGCCGCGCCGTGCTGACGTACGGCCGCTGCGACACCTCGCCCACGGTGCCGTCGGGCAGGCTCGCCGGGCCGCTGGAACGGATCCTCGCGGCCCGGTACAGGAATTCGCCGATCTGGTCCACCGAAAGCTCGCGCGTGGTGAACGCCGGCGCGGCGTGGTCGGTCTCCAGCAGTTCGGTCAGCGTCGGGCCGAGCGCGGCGCGGTCGGTCAGGTCGGGCCGGTGGAGGACGAACTCCCGGCCCGGCGCCAGCGGCTTGGCCACCGGCGAGCGAGGCGGCTCCGCCGTTTCCGGCAGGCCGTACGCCTGCCAGGTGCGGCTGCGGTCGTGGAAGAGCAGCTCCTCGTAGGACCACAGGCTCAGCCCGGGGTCGGTGTCCTCGGCGAACCCGCCGCCGTCCTCCCCCGCCACCACGCACCCCGACGCCACCAGGTAGCCGACGAGCTGGGTGACGACGTCGAGCGGGATCCCTTCCTGCGCGGCGATTTCCGCCGCCGACGCCGCCTTGCCCAGCGACGCGGCGACGTGCACCGCCCACGGCTGGGCCAGCAGCACCCGGAACCGCGCGGACGGGGCCTCCAGGCAGAGCCCGCAGGCGTCGGGGCGCAGCGCGCCGAAGCGCGAGAGCCGGACCGGCCGGGTCGCCGCGATCTCCTCCGGCGCGAACACCGGGTCCGGGACCACCGGCACCACCGACAGCAGCGGCCCCTTGCCGTCGTTGAGTCCCAGCGACCGGACGACCGACCCGCTGAGCTCGGTCAGCACGCGGTCGAGCGCCGCGCCGGGCACCGTCCGGGTGAGACCGCCGTCTTCTTCCCACGACGCGGCCACGTTCGCCGGCGAAACCGGGCCGAGCGCCATCCGGCGAAGCGCCTCCCCGACGAGCGGCCCGGCGTCCGGGAAGTCGAACTCGCCCCAGCGGGTCAGCACGACCAGCGAGGTGCCTTCCCCGAACTCGACCAGGCTGTCCTCGGCGAGCGACCACAACGGAACCGTCTCCGCCGTTTCTTCCGGCGCGTCGAAAGTCACCCCGATGCTCCCCACTGCGCACGGCGGCCGGCTCGCGGACGCATTCCCCCGGCCGGAGCCCGGGGAATGCGCTCTTCACAACGAAAATACGGTTTTCACAGCAATTCGGCCAGCCCCGCGTAGCCGCCTTCCTTCAACCGCAACCCGGACGTCGTCGCATACGCCTCGTCCGCACGGATCCCCAGCCCCTCCACCATGCGGTTCATGAAGTTGAACAGCGCGCACACCAGCACCGCGTCGTGCAGCGCCCGTTCGTCCCAGCCGGCGGCGAACACGGCTTCGGCGTCGTCCTCGGTCATCCGGGACGGGGTGCGGGTCAGCTTGCCGACGTAGGCCAGCACGGGCCGGAGCTTGTCGTCGACCGGGGCCGAGTCCAGGTCGGCGACCGCGGCCGCCAGCAGCCCCTCCGGCACGCCGAACGCCTCCGCGGTGACCGTGTGGATCCCGTGGCAGTAATCGCAGCTGTTCACTCCGGACACGTAGGCCGCGATCAGCTCGCGCTCCCCCGGGGTGAACGGCGACGACTCGCCGCGCATCAGCACCTCGTGGAGGTCGAGCAGGTGCCGCGCCGGGTCCCGGTTCGCCTTGAACACCTGCAGCAGCGTGGTTTCAGCCGGCAGGGACCTCAGGTACGACATCCGGGTGTTCCTTTCCCTCCGCCAGCCCGGAGGCGAGCTGGTCGACCTCGGTGCCGCGCAGCGCGCACGCGGTCAGGTAGGCGATCGTGCCCGCGCCGGCACCGGGCACCGCCGCCGCGACGACGGCCAGGCGGCTCTCCCACTCCCGCCGCAGCGAGCCCGGCGACGACGTCGACGGCGGGTCGCCGAGCCGGTCGCGCAGGGCCAGCCAGTGCTCGCGGCCGGACTCCAGGAGCCCGCCGAGGCCGAACTCCGCCGTGCCGTGCCGCGCCTGGTCGACCACCTGGGTCACCAGGGCCGGGTCGTCGGCGAGCCGGGCGAGCGCGAGGCCGGCGAGCAGCCGGTCGGCGTCGAGACCCAGCAGGATGATCCCGGCTTCGGTCTCGCCGGGCGCGTCGACGTCGGGCAGGGCGAACCGGGAGTCAGACACCGACGACCGCCTCGGCCGGCGCGGCGACTCCGCTGCGCAGCTGCGCGGCGATCGCCGCGGCGACCCGGGTGGTGGCGACGCGGTGGCCGTCGATGTTGCGGGCGGCCGGGCCGAGCACCATCCCGGCCGCGGCCCCGACCACCGACACGCGTGGTTCGCGGTGGTAGGACAGCGTCCGCTCGTCCAGGGACGGCCAGCCGTCGCGGGCGTCGACGATCTCGTCGGGCAGCAGGCCGGTGCCGGTCGACGGCGTCGTGCCCAGCGCGAGCACGACGTGGTCGCCCGCGACCCGCCGGCCGCTTTCCAGCCGCAGCACCACGCTCCCGCCGACCGCGGGCGCGATTTCCTTGACCGCTTCACCGCGGTGGACGACCAGCCGGCCCTCGGCTTCGGCTCGTTCGAGCAGCGGCCGGAACTCGAACATGATCGACGCGCGCCGGAACCGGCCCATCAGGTCGAGCCGCTCGGCCCAGCCGACGCCGTCGAAGCGCTTGCGGCCCTCCGGCCGGAAGAAGGTGGAGTTCACGTCCGCGCACTGGTAGCGCTCGCCGGTCTCCCGGACCACCCAGTGCACCTCGCGCCCGGCCTCGAGCGCGCCGGTGATCAGGTGGGCCGCGGTGAGCCCGGCCCCGACGACCACCTGGCAGCGCGCGCCCGACGGCACCGATTCGTCCCAGAAGGACACGCCACGCGGCGGATGTCCGCCGCCCCACCAGGTTTCCGGCGCCGGCCGGCGTTCTTCGCCCGGGCACAGCACGACGTGGCGGGCGGCGACGGAGAAGCGGTCGGTGTGCACGGTGACCGCGTCCGGCCCCGGGACGACTTCGCGGACCGTCGCCTGCCAGGTCTTCTCCCCGACGTGGTGGGTGGTGACCAGGTGCGCGCAGTAGGCGTCGAAGACGTCCACCGGGACGACCGACCGGTGCCCGGACTGCGCCATCCGGATTTCGCGACGTTCGACGGGAGTCAGCCGGCCCCAATGCAGCCGCGCGAAGTCGAGCAGCTCGCAGTCGCGGAAGCCTTCGACGCCGGGGTGATGTTCGTAGGGCGAGCGCAGCACGCGCTGGCCCAGCAGGTCGATCCGGCCGAAGAACCGCCCGCACGGCCGCCCGGTGCGGTCCACCACGACGACGTCCTGGACGCCGTGGTGCCACAGGGCGGAGGCGACGGCGAGACCGGCCGGCCCGGCACCCACGATCACGACGTCGGCCGCGGGCCGCGGCGACGCCCCCCGCGCCGGGGAAGGTGGCGCGGGAGGACGCGGCCAAGGCCGGCCACGCGGCGAGTCGAGCAGGTGCGGCTCCGGAACGAACTTGATCACTGCTCGCCCGCCGCCGGCTCAGAGCACCGTGACCGGGACGATCAGCTCCACCACCGGCCGCTGGCCCATCCCGTTGGTGACGAGCTCGTCCAGCGTCTGCTGGGACTGTTCGGCGCTGTCGGTGGCGATCGGGCTGTAGCGCGAGTAGAAGTACGTCGGCTTGCGGCCGCCGGTCTCCATCGAGTACGTCTTCAGGACGGTTTCGCCCGGGCGGACCTCGCCGTCGTAGAAGGTGAGGCGGCGCTGGTCCGGCGTCATGAAGCTCTTCGAGAACTGCGGCGACATCAGCATCTCGTCGTCGAGGAACGTCGAGTCCTCGTCCATCACGGCCTGCATCGCGACCCACGTCTGGTCGGTCAGGTTGGTCTCGGCCTTGATGACCTGCCAGCGGCCGGGCTCGGGGAGGCTGACGCTCACCGAAACGTCGTGATCGGTGGTGTCGATCGCACCGGTGATCATCAGGACCCGGCGGCCGAGATCGGCGGTCCCGGTCATCTGGACGTCCCGGGCGCGCACCCGGCTGGAAACATCGAGTCCTGGCAATTCGGGTGAAGACATGGTGCAGCCTCCTACGTTTACCCACCCCAGAAATAGCGGCCTGACCAGCGAACGCTTAAAGGCTTTCACACGGCAAGATACGCTGTCAAGGTGAGGAATACACGTCCGGAAGCGGAAATCCGGCGGCCGGTCGGCGGAAACGACGGCGGCCGGGTGCGGGCCGGACACTAGCCCGTTCGGCCCAGCACTCCGGCCACAGTCACTCGGGACTCGACGTCTCCTGAGCTGCGGCGGCGGTATCCGCTTCGTCGACCGCGCCGACGTGCCGGATTTCGAACGCCGATTCCGCGCGCTGCACCATTACTTTCAGAACCAGTCCCGGTTTCACCATGATGAGGAAATTACCGGGGTCACGCGGGTCGCCGAAAATGTCGTAAACGAGAAATGCGGAACCGTCACCGACGGCGAACAAAGCTTCGTAGACGACGTTCCGCTCCGCCTGCGACGCCGTCTCGGCCCAGCTTTCGAGGACCTCGTGGCCCGCCGTGAGCTGGAGGCGCATTGCCATCCGCCGGCCTCCCAACCGAACGTCGCAGGTCGCCGGCACGCATGGGCCACCGTGCTGCGGTGACACTCCGGCCCGAACACCCTCGATTCTCCCGGCCGGGGGACGCGGTGCTCATCTCCGAGCGTGCGCTCCGGCACCGCCCGTGTCCGGCGCCGGAGCTCCCGCCGCTCAGTTGTAGCCGAGCACGATGTGCTCGCCGAGCTCCTCGTCGGCCGGCTCGGGCGGCGCGACCAGCCGGAGCTTGCCGGGTTCTTCGGTGGCTGCCGGCGTCCAGTCGTCGGCCGGGACCGCTGCTGCTGTCATGGCGTTCCTCGCTTTCGGTGTGTGGGACCACCATGCGCGCCCGGGGTCGAGGATCGGATGGGAACCGCTGACGTGCGCAGCTTTCGAGTGGCCGCGACCGGGGCGCGCGAGGTGCACTGGAGGGACGAATCGACGGCGAGGTGCGCGCATGACGGACCAACGGAAGCCCCCGGGCGGCGCGGCGAACCGCCAGCGCACGTGCGCGATGTGCGGCGCGGAGTTCCGCCCGGGCGAGCGCACGGACCTGGAGGCGTTCTCGGACGGCGAGGTCCGGTACGTGGCGGTCCACCCGGGCCACACGACGCACTCCCCCACCCGCGAGCGCGCGGCGGCGCGGAGGTTGAAGGGGATCCCGGGCCAGGCAGCCTGACAGCCGGCTCGTGTTTCTCCGCCGGCCCTCCCGCGGCAATCCTGCGGCAGTCCTGCTGCACGCTTGGCTGCACCACGGACTTCTCGGGCTTTCGCCGGCTCTCGCGGGCTCTCGCGGGCTGTCGCAGCCAGACGCCGGAAGTCCACGGGAGCGCCCCAAGGCGGCCTTGGGTGCGTCCAACGCACCGAAGGGCCCCTTGGTTGCGCTCAACGCACCGAAGGCCACATTGGGGCGCTTCCGCATGCGCGCACCGAAGGGCCCCTTGGGGCGCTCGGCGAGCCGGGCCGGGCGAGGGCCGGGGCCCGGGCCCGGGCCGGACCGGGCGGGCCGGGCGGGCCGGGCGGGCGGGCGGGCGGAGTCAGTGCGGCAGGCCCGACATCCGCCAAGCTCCCTCGGCGGCCCGCGGCTCCCGGGCCCGCCAAGCCGGGTCTCCCCACACCGACCGCTCCGGCGCGCGACGCGGCCGGGCGCGGGCCGCCGACGCCGCCGACAGGACCGCCACCAGGGCCGCCAGCTCGCTGTCGTCCGGGGCGCCGTGCAGCACGCGGATCGCGGACATCGCGCACCCCTCCGTCAGATCGGCAGGTTGCCGTGCTTGCGGCCCGGCGCCGGCTTGCGCTTGGCGCGCAGCATCGCC
The DNA here is from genome assembly GCF_040682775.1 of Amycolatopsis sp. NPDC051106. NCBI lineage: Bacteria > Bacillati > Actinomycetota > Actinomycetes > Pseudonocardiales > Pseudonocardiaceae > Amycolatopsis > Amycolatopsis sp. NPDC051106. The sequence continues at coordinate 7,551 of NZ_JBFBBQ010000133.1, forward strand.
AAGCCGCGGGCCACCGCCGCGCGGGTCTCGGCCGGGTCGATGATGTCGTCGACCAGGCCTCTTTCCGCCGCGTACTGCGGGTTCAAGTACTCCTCCGTGTACTCCGCCACCAGCTTCGCGCGCAACGCCGCCGGGTCCGCGGCGGCCGCCAGGTCCCGGCGGTACAGGACGTTCACCGCGCCCTCCGCGCCCATCACCGCGATCTGGTTCGTCGGCCACGCCAGCGACAGGTCGCACCCGATCGAGCGCGAGTCCATCACGATGTACGCGCCGCCGTACGCCTTGCGCAGGATCACCTGGATGCGCGGGACCGTCGCCTCGCAGTACGCGTGCAGCAGCTGCGCGCCCTGGCGGATGATCCCGCCGCGCTCCTGCTCCACCCCCGGCAGGAACCCCGGCACGTCCACGAGAGTCACCAGCGGGATGCCGAACGCGTCGCAGAACCGCACGAACCGCGCGGCCTTCTGGGACGCCGGCCCGTCGAGCACCCCGGCGAACACCATCGGCTGGTTGCCGACCAGGCCGACGACGCGGCCGTCGATCCTCGCCAACGCGCACAGGACGTTGCGCGCCCAGCCCTCGTGCAGCTCGAAGAACTCGCCGTCGTCGGCGACTTCGGTGAAGACGTCCCGCATGTCGTACGGCTGGTTCGGCTCCACCGGCACCAGCTCCGCCAGCCGGGGCCGGTAGTCGTCGGCCGCGTTCGTCGGCGCGGTCGCGGGCGGGGGGTCGAGGTAGTTCGAAGGCAGCAGCGACACCAGGTACCGGACGTCGGCCAGGCAGCTCTCCTCGTCGTCGTGCACCACCGTCGCGACGCCGGACGCGCTCCCGTGGACGTCCGCGCCGCCGAGTTCCTCGTGCGTGACGCGCTGTCCGCTCACCGCCTCGACGACGTCGGGCCCGGTCAGGTACATCCGCGCGGTGTCGCGCACCATGAACGTGAAGTCCGCGAGCGCCGGCGAGTACGCCGCGCCGCCCGCGCACGGGCCGAGGATGACGCTGATCTGCGGGATCACCCCGGACGCCTCGACCTGACGGCGGAAGATGCCGCCGTAGCCGTTGAGCGCCAGCACACCCTCCTGGATCCGGGCGCCGCCGCTGTCGTTGAGCCCGATCACCGGGGCGCCGTTGGCCACCGCGAGGTCGAGCACCTTGTGGATCTTCGCCGCGTGCGCCTCGCCCAGCGATCCCCCGAAGAGCGTGAAGTCCTGGGCGTAGACGAACACCCGGCGCCCGTCGATCGTGCCGGAGCCGGCGACGACGCCGTCGGTGTGCGGGCGGTTGCCCGCCAGGCCCGGGCCGGTCGCGTGGTGGCGCCGGTAGGGCTCGATCTCGGTGAAGGAGTCGTCGTCGAGCAGCAGGGCGAGCCGTTCGCGCGCGGTCAGCTTGCCCAGCGAGTGCTGCCGCCGGACGGCGTCGAGCTTGCCCTCGTTGATGTGCGAGCGCAGCTCTTCACGGCGCCGGCGCAGCAACCGCATGTCGGGCGGCCGCGCCGGGTCGGCGGCGCGGGCCAGCTCGATGACCTGGGCCTCCCCGGTCGGCGCCGGGCGGCCCAGCCGGCGGCGCCGGACCCCCTCGGGGACCGGCACCACCTCCGCGTCTTCGGCCCGCACGGCGCCGGAGTCCTGGGGTCCGCTCACGCGGCATCCCTCATCCGGGCCTGGTGGTCCCGCTCGATCTCGGCGACGATGGCGGACCACACGATGCCGCGGCCCAGCCGGGGCATCGGGCGGACCAGCGCCTCGACGGGAGCCGGGGTGAGGATCGCCGGCGCGGGCCGCCGGTCACCGGTGTCCGCGTGCCCGGCATCGCTGGTGGTCATGACAGGACCTCCTCGGTCTGCGCGGCCCCGGGTCCGGGACCGGTGAGAGCTGACGGCCGGCTGTCCGGAGTGGACAGTCCGGGCCGGGTCGCCGCACCCGCCTGGCGGGCGGTGACGCGCCCGGTGGCGTGCAGCCAGGCCACCGCGTCGCGCACGGTCTCGAGCACCGGCCGGGCCGGCACGTCCCCGGTGGGCGCGCCCGCGGCGACCGGCACCGCGGTCGCGCAGACGTGGATCGCGCCGTACTGCACCGGCAACGCCCACGGCCAGACGCGCTGCACCCGGTCGGCGAACCGCCCCACCGGGTACAGGGCGCGCGGCGGCAGGAACACCGCCGGCAGCGCCCGCCCGGTCGCCGCCCGGACGGTGGCCAGGTACTCCCGGGTGGTCAGGAACCGGCCCGGCCCGAAGAACGCGGCACCGCGCGCCTCCCCGCCGAGGAGCCGGGCGTGCAGCTCGGCCGAGTCGCGGACGTCCCCGATCGGGAGCCCGCCGCCCGGCCAGATCGGCGTCCGCCCGCGCAGGAGGTCCCGCAGCCGGGCGTTCTGGTCGCCCAGGCGCGGGTCGTGCGGGCCGAGCAGCGCCGGCGGGTAGGTGAGGACGACCGGCGCCCCGGTCGCCCGGTGCTGCCGCGCGATCCGCTCGGCCGCGGCCTTCGACGCCAGGTAGGGCTCCCGCGACTCGCCGACCGGAGCGGCGGCCCCGATCGACGGCGCGGTCGTGGGGTAGAGCGCCCCGACGGTGGAGACATGCACGATCCGGCCGGTGCCCGCCCGGCGCGCGGCCCCGAGCACCACCTCGGTGCCGCGCACGTTCGCCCGCCACAGCTCGTCGCGACGCCGGCTGTCGAACGTGTAGACGCCGGCCGCGTGCAGCAGCGCGTCCGCCCCGGCCACCAGCCGGCGGGCCGCGGCGGGATCCGTGACGTCACCCGCCACGACGTCCACTGTGGACTCGTCGACGCCGCTCGCGTCCCGGGCGAGCAGCCGGACCCGATGCCCCCGCCGCAGCAGCGCCGCGACGGTGTGGGCACCGAGGAAGCCGGTGCCGCCCGTGACCGCGATCAGCATGCCCTCTCCCCCTTCAGGCCGCGCGGGCCTTCCCGTCGATCTGGTGGTAGCTGCCGCTGTAGAAGACCAGCGCGTCCTCGCCGGTCCCGCGGCTGGTCGCGACCACGCGGCCCAGGAAGATCGAGTGGTCACCGCCCGCCACGACCTGCTCCAGCTCGCATTCCAGCCAGGCCAGCGCCCCGGCCAGCAGCGGGGCCCCGGTCTTGGTGCCCGGCGTGTAGCCGACCGCCTCGAACTGGGCCATCCCGTCGGGGCGCCGCCAGTCGGCGAAGTACTTCGACGTGTCCTGCTGGTCCGCCGCGAGGATGTTCACGCCGAACGAGCCGGCGGTGACGATCGCGGTGTGCATCCGGGCCGCCCGGGACACGCAGCACAGCACCATCGGCGGCTCCAGCGAGACCGACGAGAAGGCGTTCGCGGTCATGCCGTGGGCGTCCTCCCCGCCCGCCGTCAGCACCGTCACGCCGGTGGCGAACTGCGCCATCACCTGCCGCAGCCCCGGCTGGGCCGAGAGGCCCCGACGCGACGATGGCGTCGGGAGCCGCTTCAGCACGGGAGGCTCGGATTCGTGGGCCACTTCATGCTCCCTTGCCGTTGACCGCGGCCGTCCAGTAGGGCACCAGCGCCTCGCGCAGCTGCTCGGGGACGCGCGACGGCACGGTCGCCGTGTTGGGCCCGCGCATGCAGGCGATCCGCTGCCGCCCCCGGGCCACCAGCCGCTCCTCGCCGCCCTCGGTGAGGTGGACGTAGTCGAACGCGAACTGGATCTGCGTCGAGGTGAGCTCCTCCAGCCGCAGCCGGATGGACAGCTCGTCGAACGCGGTGATCTCGGCGAAGAACTCGCATTCCACCTTGAGGGTGAACAGCTTCAGGTCGTGGCGGACCTCCTCGAGGACCGCCGGGGCCTTCTCCTTCAGGAACATCTCGCGGCACCGGCCCTGCCAGCGCACGTAGTTCACGTAGTAGACGTTGCCCACCAGATTGGTCTCTTCGAAGCCGACCGTGTGGCGGATCTCGTAGTAGTCGGCCATCTTCAGTTCCCCTCTGTGTGGAGCACCGCGAACACGATCGGGTCGGTCCGGTCGTTGACGGTCGTCGACCAGGTGGCGATCCGGGCGGCGCCGGAGGCGAGCAGCGCCCACCCGTCTGCGTCGACCTGGCGCACCGTCAGCGCCTGCGTCATCGAACCGGTCTTGCGGACGCACTCCAGCGCGCTCCAGACCCGCGTGTTGGCCACGCTGATCGGTTCGCCGGTGTCCGCGGCCAGCAGCCGGCCGAGGGCGAGCAGCTCTTCGCCCAGCAGCCCGGCCCAGTCCTCTTCGGTGCGTTCGATCGCCGTCTCGATGTCGCAGGCGACCTGGTCGGCGCCGACGACCGCGAGGGTCAGCTCCGAGGTGTGCGACGCGGTGACGTTCACGTCGTCGCACTCGGGCTTCCCGTCCGGGCGGTACCGGATCTCGATCGGCTTGTCGAGCGCACGGCCCGCGGCGAGCGCGGTCTGCGCCCTCCGCTCGGCGATGCCCTCGGCCGGGCGCCCGACCGGGTCCGGCTCGAGGACCACCGACCGCGTCCCGCCGAGCAGCCGCTCGCAGGCACGCTCCACGTAGGACCCGAGCATCGACGGGACCCACGGCCCGGCGCCGTCGCGCTTGCGGACCGCGCGCAGCTTCAGGCCTTCCCAGCGCTCGACCAGCGTCCCGTCCGGGTTGCGCACGTCGAGGTCGTAGACGTAGCTGTCGCCGTCCTGGCTGCGTTCCTTCGCGTCCAGCAGCACGTACTCGTCGTGCTGGGCGCCCGGCTCGGCCAGGTACAGCTTCTCGATGCCCTGCGGCAGCAGCGTCGCGTCCGGGACGCAGCACTGGATCGCGTGCATCATCGCGTCCCGGGTGCCGGGGTCGGCCAGCAGCCGCTCCTGGGGGAGGAACGGAGCGAACCAGTAGTGGTCCGCGCTGGTCGAGATCTCGGCGACGGCGTGCCGGGCGCTCGCCCGGCGGTAGCCGAGGACCCGCTGGAACCGCTTGCCCTGGAACAGGACCGAGCCGTACAGCTCGCTGATCGGCTCGACCGGGACCGGCGGCAGCGCGACGTCACGGGGGACGCACTCGCCGATCTCGGCCGGCCGGGCGAAGCTCAGCCGGGCCTTGAAGTGGTCGGCGCTGAAGCCGGTCTCGTCGCTGCGGATCACGACGTCGACGGTGTCGGCGTCGCGGGCCAGCGTGGCCAGCCGGACCGTGGTCGACCCGCCCGGCGAGACGATGATCGGCCGGAGGAACTCGACGTCGGAGAGCACCGGGGTGCCGGTGCGGTCCAGCGTCGCCGCCGCGGCCTGCGTCATGGCCTCCATGCCGAGCACCGCCGGGAACAGCAGCTGCCCGTCGAGCAGGTGGTCGGTCAGGTACGGGTCGGCACCGTCGGAGAGGTCGGCTTCGGTGATCAGCTCGACGCCCGGGTAGTGCACGACCGCGCGGTCGACGAACCGGGACAGCGGCAGCTCCCGCTTCTGGATCGGCAGCGTGGCCAGGCCCGACGTGCGGCCGCAGACCACCAGCACCGGCGGCGCGGCCGGGTCGGCCAGCACCTGGCGGAGGATGGTGATGCCCTCCTCGGTGGGGATCGGCGTGATGCCGTCCCGCATCAGGGCGGACACGACACCGAGCTTCTCGCCCATGCCGGTGCCCGACCAGACCGACCACTCCAGCGCGATCGCCCGCGCCTGCGGGTGTTCCTGGCCGAAGCGCAGGGTCAGCTCGGTCATCCAGTCGTTCGCCGTGGCGTAGTGCGCCTCACCGCGCAGGCCCGCCCGGCCGATGATGCTGCCGAAGGTGACCAGGAGCTTGATCTTGTCCTGGTCCACCGCGGCGAGCACCGCGTTGAGCCCGCCGATCTTCGGGGCGAGGGTCTTGCGGAAGCTGTCCTCGGTCAGGCTGAAGAGGGCGGCCGGCTCGTTGCGGCCCGCGCCGTGCAGGACCGCCGTGACCGGGCCGAGCTCGGCCTGGACCCGGGCGACCGCCTCGGCGATCTGCGGTGCGCTGGTGACGTCGGCGCGCTCGTAGCGGTAGCGGATGCCCGCCGCCTCCATGCGGTCGAGGTTCTCCGCCAGCTCGGTGTCGGTCTCCGGGTCACTGCGCCCGAGCAGGGCCAGCTTGGCCCCGGAGTCCTTGGCCAGCGCCAGCGCGCTCTCCGCGGTGATGCCCTTGCCGCCACCGGTGACGAGCAGGACGTCGGAGGAGTCCAGCGAGTCGCGGATCGGGCCGGGCTTCGGCGCCGGCAGCGCGGACAGCCGCGGCACCGTGCGGCCGCCGTCGGCGCCGTAGCGGGCTTCGGTGAAGTCCGTGGTCGCGGCGACCTCGGCCACCACGGTGTGCACGGCTTCGGCGATCGCGTCCACATCGGACGGTGCCGGGTCCGCGAAGTCGATGATCGTCGTCTTCGCCGACGGGTCCTCGAGCCGCAGGGTCCTGGCCAGGCCGGCGGCGCCGTAGCCGTGGTGCACCACCACGAAGCGCGTGCCGTTGGGGGCGGCCATGACGGCGCGGCCGGCGTCGAGGAACAGGCCGACGTGGCTGGAGTCGCAGTCCGCCGGCAGGCAGAGCACGACGCCGTCACCGGCGCCGGACGCCGCGAGCGCGGCCCTCAGCGGTTCGGCCAGCGGGTGCCGCGGCGTCGAGAAGACCTGCCAGTCGGCGTGGCCGGTGCCCGGCGTGAGGTCGGCGTTGGGCCGCGGCGCGGGCACGTACTCGACCGCGAACGGCCGGACCCACGGTCCGACGCCCGGGGCCTCGCCCTTGCCCGTGTCGCTCGGCTTCGCCGTCTGCGCCAGCTCGTCGATCATCTCGGCGAGCTCACCGAGGCACACCGTCGCGAAGTTCGGCATGCCTTCCAGCGCGGGCCGGCCCAGCGCCCGGGTGACGTCGTTGACCAGCTGCCCGACCGTGATCGACGACAGGTGCAGGTCGTCGAGCGGGTGGGTGTCGGCCGTGACGGCCTCCAGCGGCAGCTCGACGCGCTCGGCGGCGAGCTTGCGCAGCAGGTCCAGGGTCGAGCCGTCGCCCTCGGCGGTTCCGGCGTCGGCCTCGGCGGCCTGGGCCTTCTCCGCGGCGAGCTCGGCGGCCAGCTCGCTGTCGATCGACGGCGCCGCCTCGCACGGGCTGGCGAGGAAGTTGAACTCGCCGTCGGCGGGCAGGGCGCGCACGACGCGGCCTTCGAACAGCGCGTCGGTCGTGATCGGGGCGCCGAGCGCGAACGCCGCGCCGACGACCCGCAGCAGGGCCTGCAGCGACGCGTTGTCCGTGTCGATCGCGAGCACCGGGGTCTCCGGCGCGATCTCCTCGAAGAGCCCGGTCAGCACCCGGCCGGGGCCGACCTCGACCACCAGGTCGCTGCGCTCGGCCACCTTGGCGGCGGCCTCGCGGAAGCGGACCGGCAGCACGATCTGGTCGCGCAGCAGCTCGGGCAGGTTCTCGGCGGTGTGCAGCACGTCGCCGCTGACCGTCGAGACGACGGGCCGCTCGAGCCGGGCGAAGGTGAACTGGCCCAGCCGCTCGGTCATCGCGTTCGCGGCCGGTTCGACGGCCGGCGAGTGGAAGGCGTGCGAGACCTTGATGCGGGTCGCGCCGACACCCTGGGCCTTGGCCCGGGCGACGATCTTGTCGATCGCCCCGGCGGGGCCGGAGATCACGGTCTGCTCGGGCGCGTTGTACCCCGCGATGACGACGTCGGTGCCCAGGCCCAGTTCCTCGACGCGGCCGGGCGAAGCGGCGATCCCGGCCATCGCGCCGGTGCCGTCGCCGGTCGTCGTGGCCATCACCTTGCCGCGGACCTTCGCCAGCTCCAGCAACCCCCGTTCGTCGAGCGCGCCACCCCAGTGCAGGGCGGTCAGCTCGCCGAGGCTGTGCCCGGTCGCGGTGGCGGCCTCGATGCCGAAGGAGCGCAGCACCCGCAGCGCGGCCAGCGAACCGGTGACGATCCGCGGCTGGGCCACCTCGGTGGCGACCTGGTCGCCGGCGACCGGCAGGGCCGCGGCGCGGTAGACCTCCTCGGCCGCGGTGAACCGGCGGCGCAGGGCGCTGTCGCCGCCGCGCCCGGACCCCTGGCCGGGGAACAGGTAGCCGATCTTCGGCGCGGTGCCGCGGCTGCTCGCGAAGATGCCGTCGGCCGAGTCGAAGACCGAGTCACCGGACTCCAGCTGTTCCAGCAGCTTCGTCAGCTTCCGCTCGGCGTGCTCCGGGTTGGCCGCGACGACCGCGGCGCGCACCGCCCGGCCGGCCAGCTTCCCGGCCAGCTCGCCGGCGAGGTCGGTCAGCTCGGCGAACGACAGCTTGGGCACGACCTCCAGCGTCGCGGCGATGTTCCCGCGCAGGGTCGCGACGTCGTCGGCGTCGAACAGCAGCAGCTCGGCGTCCTGCCGGCCGGCCACCAGGGCGCGGGCCCGCTCGTCGAGTTCGCGGCGGCGCGCGGCGGTCGGCGCCTCCGTGACGGTGACGTGGGAGTTGATGCCGCCGAAGCCCATCGCGGAGACACCGGCGCGCACCGGCTGGTCCTCGGGCCAGAGGGACGCGTCGCGCGGGACGTACATCCGCGCCGACGACCCGGTCAGCGACTCGTGCGGCTCGTAGTGCCCGGTGGCCGGCGGGATGACCTGGTGGTAGACCGCCAGCGTCGCCTTGATCAGGCCGGCGACCCCGGCCGCGGCCTTGGTGTGCCCGATGTTGCCCTTGATGGTCGACAGCGCGGCCTGCTTGGCCAGCGGGTCGGCGTCGCGGCGGGCGGTGGACAGCGCCTCGATCTCGGTGGCGTCGCCCAGCGCGGTGCCGGTGCCGTGGCCCTCGAAGTAGGAGACGCTCTCGACGCCGTACCCGGCGCGGTCGTAGGCGCGCTTGAGGGCCAGCCGGTGCCCGGCGGCTTCGGGCCGCGTGATGCCGCCCTTGCCGTCGGAGGAGACGCCCCAGCCGCCGATCGACGCGTAGATCCGCTTGCCCTGCTCCAGCGCGTCGCTCTCGCGCATCAGGACGAGCATGCCCGAGCCTTCGCCGGGCCAGAAGCCGTTGGAGTCGGCGTCGTAGACCTTCATCTCGCGCTTGGCCAGCGCGCCGGTCTTCGCGAAGCCGATCACCTCGAACGGGTCGATCGAGAGGTCGACGCCGCCGGCGACGGCGAGGTCGAGGTCGCCCTGCACCAGCGCGTTGGCCGCGGTCACCACGGACAGCAGCGAGGACGAGCAGGCGCCGTCGACGGTGTACCCGCCGCCGGCGAAGTCGAAGTGGTTGCACACGCGACCGGCGATGGTGTTCGCCAGGCCACCGGCGAGGCTGTCCTCGTTGATCTCGGGGAACGGTTCCTTGTACTGGACCTCGAGTTCGCGCAGGAAGCTCGCGGTGTCCTCGTCCTCCCAGCCGCGGGCGGTCAGCGCCGCCGCGACCGTGCGGCGGACGTACGGCCAGCGCAGCCGCATGATGTTGGCCCGGGAGAACTCGCCCGTGAGGCTGTTGCCGATGACCACACCGGTGCTCTGCCGCGGGGCTCCGTCGCCTTCACCGAACCCGGCGTCCGCCAGCGCCGCGGCGGCGACGTCGAGCGCCAGCCAGTGCGTCGTGTCGGTCGCCCGGAAGGTGCTGCCGGCGACCTTGTGCGCCACCCGGTCGAATTCGTAGTCCCGCAGCACGGCCGCCTTGGACGCGTAGAAGCGGTCCGGCGCCTTCGGGTCGGGCGAGTAGTAGTCCGCCCGGTTCATCCGTTCGTCCGGCAGCCTGCGGAACGCCCGGCGCCCGGCCAGCACGTTTTCCCAGAGCTCCTCCGGAGAACTCGCGTCGGGGTACCGGAGACCGATACCGACGATCGAAATCCGCTCTACGCTCATGCCACCGCACTCCCACTGGCTCTCGAGCCCCGTATCACCGGAACCATCAGGTCCCCGCTGTCCTCCCGGTGCGGGATGGGGATCCCGCACCGGTCACTTCCTTCGAGCCGCGGCGGCGCCGCTGCCCGGTACGCCCGGTGTTCCCGGCCGTGCGGTCCAGCATCTCCCGGGCCGTCCGGACCGTCTTCTTTCTCCCTGCCCCGGCCCGCACGTCAGCACGCTGGGACAAGGACACAGACTGTCTACTTAGGACTTACCGGTGTCGAACTGGCCGGGCCGGCGGCCCTGGCCCGCCGGCCCGCGGTAGGCCTGGGCGATGTCGAGCCACTGGTCCGCCAGCGTGCCCTTCGCCCGGATGTCGAGGTCGTAGCGGTGCCGCCGCCGGGTGACGAGCAGGCAGAAGTCCTCGGCGCTGCCGCTGACCACCTGCGTCGCGCCGGCGGGCCCGAACGTCCAGAGCGCGCCCGAAGGCGCGGTGAGCTCGAAGCGGAACTCCTCCGCGGGCGGCGTCAGGTTCCGCGCCTCGTAGCCGAAGTCCCGGACCCGGACGGCGAACCCCACCAGGTGCTTGATCCGGTCGGTGCGCACCGGGCGCACGCCGAGCGCGTCGGCGACGTCCTGGCCGTGGCCGAACAGCTCCATCATCCCGGCGCAGGCGAGCACGTACGGTGGCAGCGGGTTCACCAGCCACGGCACCAGCTGGTCGCCGGGCACCGCGGCCAGCGCCTTGATCCCCGCGTCGCGCTCGGCGCGCCAGCGGGTCAGCAGCACCTCGGCCGGGTCGTGGATGAACTCCTGCAGCGCGCCTTCGACCGCGTTCTCGAAACCGACCGAGGCCACGGCTTTGGTCATCTGGACGAACGCCTCCGGCTGCGCGGCCGAGAGGCCCGCGATCCGGAAGATGAACGCGAGGTGCGCGATCTGGTGCCGGACCGCCCAGCCGGGCGCCGGGGTCGGGGTGTCCCACCCCGCCTCGGGGAGGCCGGCGACGAGGGCGTCCACCTCGGCGGCATCCGCGGTCAGGTCGGCGATCACGGCCGTGGTGTCAGTCACCTGTTTGTCCTCTCACCGGTGCGACGTCTACTCGTGGGCCGGGACCGCCGCGAGGAGGGCGGGTAAGGGGAGCCCTTCCTCGCGGCGGCCACCGGCTGGGCGGATCGGGTCGCCGGGGCGGCGGCACGGACCGGGTCAGGTTCGGTGTGTCCCGGTGCTGCGCGCCCCGGCGGGCGATCCGACCTCTCGATCATCACCCGCGCCGACCTGGGGAGTCTTCTCTTCGCGGGCGGAGGGAAAGCCGCTCACCGGCCGCCACGGCCGCGGTGAGAGCCGCCCACGACACGAGCTCCACCAGGCCGCGATCGTCCGTCCTTTCCGGACGGACGTCGGCGGGCCCCACCTGGTAGGGCGCCTTGGCCGTGAGCAGCGCCAGCCGGCCCTCCGCGCGTTCGCCGTCGGGCAGCTCGGCGAGCACCGCCTCGGCCCACGCGCGGCTCAGCCCGGGCGGCTTCCCGTCCCAGGCCTTGACTTCACGGCGGACGAGGTCCCGCACGCGGGGCGGCACCGAGCGTTCGCCGGCGGCCTCGATCGCCGCCGCGGCGCGCGCGAAGGCGTCGGCCACGGTGCCGCCCGGAGGCGCCCAGCCGGGGCCGTCGGTGGCGGTGACGGGCAGCAGGGCAAGGCTCGTCCCGGCCGGTGGCGGCGCCCCCGGCTTCAGGAAGTACCCCAGGACCGCCTTGGCCTTCTCCCGCGCCGCCGGCGGGACGGCTTCGGGCAGCGGTGACCGGTCGAGGAACACGCTCACCACCCGGTTCAGGTAGTGGAACGCCACGGCCACGGCGGTGAACTCGGCGGCGGTGTCCGCGGGGACGGCCGCGGGCAGCCGGCCCTCGCCCCGCGCCCACGCCGAAGCGGCTCGTGCCACGGCCCGGTGCCGGCGACCAGGATCCGCGCGGT
>NZ_JBFBBQ010000134.1:0-18820 GCF_040682775.1 Amycolatopsis sp. NPDC051106
GCGTTCGGTGCGTCTGACGCACCGAACGCCACATTGGGTGCGCTGGACGCAACCAACGCCACATTGGGGCGTTAGAACAGGGCCAGTGCCGAAGAAGAGGCCTTGAGGCTGCCGAGGTGCCCGTGCCACAGGTGCGTGGGGTCGGCCTCGACGGCGGCGACGTACTCCTTCATCGCGGTCAGGGCCGCCGGCTCCTCGGCGTCGTAGACGTCGCCCTGGAGCATCTGGATGACGTCCTTGCGGTACCGGTCGTCATCGATGAACGCGGTGAACAGCACGTTCAGCCGGTAGTACATCGAGATGAAGTCGTACCAGATGTTGACGCCCTTGCGGAGGGTGTTGACGTAGTTGTCGAACCGCTCCCGCCGGAAGTCGCCGGCCTGGTGCGCGGCGATGACGTCCTTGGCCGCCAGGCGGGCGCTGTTCATCGCGACGCTGACGCCGCTGGAGAAGATCGGGTCGACGAAGCGGGCGGCGTCGCCGATGAGCACCAGCGAGTCGCCGGCGATCTGCTTCATGCCGTAGCTGTAGTCGCCCTCGGTCTTGAACTTCCGCACGCGCTTGGCGTTCTTGAGCGCGTCCAGCATCTCCGGCCGGGTGCCGACGGAGTTCCAGAAGAAGCCCTCGAGGTCGTCCTTGTGCTCCTTGAACTTCTCCTTCTGGGTGACGACGCCGATCGAGGTGATGGACTCGGTGATCGGGATCTGCCACACCCAGGTGTTCTCCTGCGGCAGGAAGTGCACGTGGATGTAGTCGGCGTCCTCGGGACGGCGCGCCAGCGACGCGCGGTCGAGGCCCTCGAACCAGGTGTGCACCGCGTACTGGTTGAACACCTTGTCCGGCACCTTGACCTTGAGCTGCTGGCCCAGCAGGGTCTGGCGGCCGGACGCGTCGAGCACGACGCGGACGGCGACCTCGATCGGCTGCTCGCCGATCTTGGCCTGCAGCACCGGCCGGTCGCGGTCGGTGAAGTCGACGCGGTTGACGCGGACGCCCTGGTAGACCTTGGCGCCGAGCTCCTCGGAGTGCTTGAGCAGCAGCGAGTCGAACTGGCCGCGGTCGACGTGCCAGGCGTAGACGCGGTCGACGCCGTCCTGGTCACGCTCCTCGTAAGCGATTTCCGCGACGCCGAGGCCGTGCGACCCGGCGTCGAAGTCCAGTGTGCTCGTCGGGCGGGTGTCCGAAGACGTCCACGCGGCACCGTACTTGCGGGGGAAGCCGGCCGCCTCGACCTTGCCGATGACCCCGATGTCGTGCATCACGGGGATGACCGCGGGGACGAGGGACTCGCCGACGTGCTCGCGAGGGAACGTTTCGCCCTCGAAGACCACCACCGAAAGGCCGGCCTTCGCCAGGTAGGACGCCGCCGTGGAACCGGCCGGGCCACCGCCGATGATGCCGACATCGTAGTCGTAAGACACAGGTTCTCCGTTCAAGATCCGAAAAGGGGTCAGGCGACCGGCGCGCGCAGCGAGATCACCAGGTCGGCGATGCTTTCGATGTCCTTGAAGTGGCGGGCCACCATCTCCGTCGGGGGAACCCGCACGGAGAACTCCTCGCGGAGGTAGGCGACCAGCCGGGTGGTTTCGATCGAGTTGAGCAGGCCCCAGTCCAGCAACGGCGTGGTCGTGGTCAGTTCCCCCACGTCCTTGCCGTCCAACAGGTGCTTCTCGACGAACTCAACGAGCTTTCGCGTGATGTCCACGCGCTCGTCGTCTGCCATGGTTTCTTCCTCCAGTGACGGCACAGCTCCACGCACAGGGTTGTGCTCGGAATTCGGAAAAGAGATCAGTCGGTTCCCGCGTCGTGCGTGGCCTTGTTGCGCGAGCCACGGCGGGGGCGCTCCAGGCGCTCGGTCTCGGCGTTGATGTGCTTGCGCGGGGCGAAGGCGACGTACCGGCCGCCGGACATCTTGGCCTTGAAGTTCTTCATCCAGCCGTGGTGCCCGAAGTTGCCGTGCTTGTCGAAGCCGACCAGCGAGATGCCGCTGCGGTCGTAGTGGCCGCCGACGAGCAGGCACCACTGCCGGAAGTCGGGGTACTCGTTGGTGAGGTGGCGGTAGGTGAGCACGAACGCGAGGTACCGGCGGAAGTCCATCCCGTCGAGGCCCTCTTCTTCGTAGACGCGGGAAATGGCCTGCGTGCTCTGGCCGAGCATTTCCGGGATCGGCGAGGCCGAGCAGACGAGCCAGTGCGACTCGTCGGTCATCGGGCTCTTGATCATGTTCTGCTCGACTTCCCAGCGGAAGTTCGTGTTGAGCTTGCCGGTCTCGATCATCTGCGCCTCGGAGATCTCCTGGGGCACGTAGATGAGCATTTCGTTGGTGGACTCGAGCTCATCGATCTCGGCCTGCGTGAACGGGCATGGCTTCACCGCGATTTCAGTGGTTCCATAGACTCCGTAAACCATGTCTTCGAGGTTCTCGGGCATGCGCATGGGCAACCGTCCTGAATTCCGTTTTTCGCGTGACTGAGTGTCGTCGATTTGTTTCTAGCACGAAGCCGTCTGGGGAAACCCTCAGAATTGGCGGTGCCTGCTCAGTAGAATTGCGACTTCTCCGTGGAGTCCATCAGCGCGACGGTGTTGCTGGACGGGTTGACGACCGTGCTGACCAGGTCGAAGTAGCCGGTGCCGACCTCGCGCTGGTGGCGCGTCGCGGTGTAGCCGGCGGCCTCGGCGGCGAACTCGCGTTCCTGGAGCTCGACGTAGGCCGTCATGCCTTCGTCGGCGTAGTCGCGCGCCAGGGCGAACATCGAATGGTTCAGCGCGTGGAATCCGGCGAGGGTGATGAACTGGAACTTGTAGCCCATGTGCCCCAGCTCGCGCTGGAACTTCGCGATCGTCGCGTCGTCGAGGTGCTGCTTCCAGTTGAACGACGGCGAACAGTTGTAGGCCAGCAGCTGGTCGGGATACTCGGCCTTGATCGCCTCGGCGAACCGGCGCGCGACCTCGAGGTCCGGCTTGGACGTCTCCATCCACAGCAGGTCGGCGTACGGCGCGTAGGCGAGGCCGCGGGCGATGCACGGCTCGATGCCGCCGCGCACGCGGTGGTAGCCCTCGGGGGTGCGCTCGCCGGTCAGGAACGGCTTGTCGCGGTCGTCGACGTCGCTGGTGATGAGGTTCGCGGCCTGGGCGTCGGTGCGCGCGATGACGAGGCTGGGGACGTCGCTGACGTCGGCGGCCAGGCGCGCGGCCTGCAGCGTGCGGACGTGCTGGGAAGTCGGGATGAGCACCTTGCCGCCGAGGTGGCCGCACTTCTTCTCCGCGGCCAGCTGGTCTTCCCAGTGCACGCCGGCGGCGCCGCCGGCGATCATGCCCTTCATCAGCTCGAAGGCGTTGAGCACGCCGCCGAAGCCGGCTTCGGCGTCCGCGACGATCGGCGCCAGCCAGTGCGGGGCGTCCTTTTCGTCCTCGGCCCAGCTGATCTGGTCGGCGCGCAGCAGCGCGTTGTTGATCCGGCGCACGACCTGCGGGACGGAGTTGGCCGGGTAGAGGCTCTGGTCCGGGTAGGTGTGGCCGGAGAGGTTCGCGTCGGCGGCGACCTGCCAGCCGGACAGGTAGATGGCCTTGAGGCCGGCGCGGACCTGCTGCACGGCCTGGTTGCCGGTGAGCGCGCCCAGCGAGTGGACGTAGTCCTCGGTGTGCAGGAGGCTCCAGAGCCGCTCGGCGCCCAGCCGGGCGAGCGTGTGCTCTTCGGTCACGCTGCCGCGCAGCCGCAGGACGTCTTCGGCGCTGTAGTCCCGGCGGACTCCGCGCCATCGGGGCTCCTCGGCCCAGGACCGGGCCAGTTCGGCCGCCGCGGCTTCGCGGGGCGGCGCTGCGGTGACGGTCATGTCGTTCTCCTGACGTACGACGACGCGCGGCTTCGGGGACGAGACCATTTAGCACCGCGAAACCCGCGCCCGGCGTCACCCCGGAGCCAGGACGAAGCATTCCCCTAGTTCTTGCCGCGGCGGCTCCTCCGGCCTCCCGACCGGGGCCGATACTCGGTTCGCGAGCCACGGTGCGAACGGAAGGCGTTTGATGGCGAAGGATCTGCGGACATTCCTGGCCGAGCTGGAGCCTGACCAGATCAAGGTCGTGCGCAAGCCGGTCGACCCCGAGTTCGAGGTCACCGCGCTGGTCGACCGCATGGAGGACGACCCCGCGTACCCCGGCTTCCCGGCGGTGCTGTGCGAAAACGTCGGCGGTTCCGAGATCCCGCTGCTGATCAACCTGCACGGCACCTACGAGCGGCTCGCGCGCAGCATCGGCTCCGACGTGCACTCGATGGTGCCCGAATACGCGCTGCGCGAGGGATCGGGCATCAAGCCGGTCACCGTCGACACCACGGCCACCGCGCCGGTGCAGGAGGTCGTGCTCACCGGCGACGACATCGACGTCGGCCTGCTGCCGCTGCTCAAGCACCAGGAGCTGGACGCGGGCAAGTACATCACCTCGGCGGTGACCATCTGCCGCGACCCGGACAGCGGCAAGATCAACGCGGGCATCTTCCGGCACCAGCAGCAGGGCCGCGACCAGGTGGGCATCCAGGTCAACCCGGCCCACCACACGGCTTACGTGCTGCGCAAGCTGCGGGAGCAGAAGAAGCCGATGGAGGTGGCGCTGGTCATCGGCCACCACCCGGCGCTGCTGATGGGCGCGGTGTCCAAACTGGAGGGAATCGGCGGCGAGCTCGACGTCGTGGGCGGCCTGCTCGGCGAACCGCTGGAGATGGTGCCCTGCAAGACGGTCGACCTCGAGGTGCCCGCGCGCGCGGAGATCGTCATCGAGGGCGTGATCGACACCGACCCGGACGCGACGGCCGTCGAAGGCCCGTTCGGCGAGTACCCGCGGTTCTACACGCGCACCGGGCCGCAGCCGTACGTGAAGATCACCGCGATCACCATGCGCCGCAAGCCCATCTTCGTCGACGTGTTCAACGCGCACACCGAGCACAGCATGCTGGGCGGCCTCCCCCGGATGGGCAGCATCTACCGCCGGGTGAAGGAAGCGGTCCCGACGGTGACGGGGGTGCACCTGCCACTGTCGGGCATGGCGCGCTCGCACCTGTACCTGTCGATGAGCAAGCGCGTGGAGGGCGAGCCGAAGCTCGCGGCGTGCGCGGCCTTGGCGGTGGATCCGTTGTTGAAGCACGTGTTCGTGGTCGACGACGACGTCGACGTGTTCAACGAGGTCGAGACGCTCTGGTGCCTGGCGACGCGCTTCCAGGCCGACCGCGACCTGACGATCATGCCGGGCTTCCTCGGCGGCCAGCTCAACCCGGTGACCTACGGGCACAACCGGGAGGAGAAGGGCCCGATGGAGACCAAGCTGATCTTCGACTGCACGAAGCCGGTGCCGCCGGCGGTGTTCCCGCCCTCGTGCCGGGTACCGCCGGAAGTGGTGGCGCGGGTGGACCACCGCGGACTGCTGGAGAACGGGGACGCGCTGGCGTCCTACCTGGACTGAAGGTCGCCCTCACCGGCGTCGAGACCGGTGGGGGCGATCTTCCACCACCTACGATGAAGGCCCCCTCCGGCGAAGGGGGCCTTCATCGTGATGCCGGTCAGTGCGTAGCGGGGCCGTGCCAGCGCTCGACCAGCTCGTCCGGCGGCTTGATCCCCAGCAGGTCGCACAGCCGCCCGACCTGGTGGTCCACCAAGTCACCCAGCGACTTGGGCCGTCCGTAGAACGCCGGCATCAGCGGCGCCAGAATCCCGCCCATCTCCGTAACCTGAGTCATCGCACGCAGATGCCCCAGGTGCAACGGCGTCTCGCGCAAAGCGACCACCAGCTTCCGCCGCTCCTTCAACGTCACGTCAGCCGCCCGCACCAGCAGACTGTCGTTCTGCGACCAGGCGATCGCCCCGAGACTCCGGACGGAACACGGCAGCACGATCATCGCGTCGATCGGGAACGAACCGCTCGAGATCGGCGCCGCGATATCCCCTGGCCGGTAGGTGAAATCCGCGAGGGACGAGACATCCGAAGGCTTCCAGTCGGTCTCGAACGCGATCGTCTGGCGCGCCGCCGGGGTCACCACCAGGTGCGTCTCGACCTCGGGCATGCCCTTCAGGATCTCCAACAGGCGGATCCCGTAGATGGCCCCGCTGGAGCCGGACATCCCGACCACCAGCCGGAACGGCTCAGTCATGCTTCGCCCGCCTCCGCTCGGCCTGCTGTTCCTTCACGACGTCGACCGGGCTGCGCCGGGCCTCCTCCTCGACCATCCGCCGCCACTCGGTCAGTGAGACGTCGGGGCGGTACAGGCGCTCCGGCGGGGCGTCGGTGACCTCCACCATCAGGCGGTCCTCGTCGTTGAACATGCCGTGGAACACCCAGCGCGCCCACGTCCAGTAATAGAGCCAGAACTTGCGATTGCGCCACTTGCCCTGGTTCATCACGGCGAGCTGGACGTAGGTGTGGTTCTCCGCCGTCGCCGCGACCCACCACTCGAAGTGCGACCACTCCGCGTACTGCACCCGCAGCGTGCCCGGCAGCCGCAGCGACACCTTGGTCTTGTTGCCCTCGCGCCGGCGGTACCACTTCTTCTTCGGGAAGTCGCCCAGGCCGGGGAACGAGGCGCTGTAGTGCATCTTGTCCTTGCGGCGGGTGATCCACGGCCCGTCGCGGATGACCTTCATCTCGCTCCACACCGGCATCTTCACGCGCTTGGTCCACAACGCGTTGCGGTGCAGCCATTTCGCGTGGCCGTCGTCGAAGCCGTTCTCCGCGCCGAAGCGCCAGTTGCCGTCGCGCACGGTGATGCGGCCGACGACGACCGCGTCCGGGTCGAGCAGCTCCGCCGGGACGTCGTCGGCGAACGGGCGGGCCGGGCCGTCGCCCAGCCACACCCAGACCAGGCCGCGCGCCTCCTCCACCGGGTACGTGCGCACGGTGACCTTGCCGCAGATCGGCGACTCCGGGCCGTCGGTGATCGCCGCGACCAGGACGCCGGTCTCCAGATCGAACGTCCAGCCGTGGTAGCAGCAGCTCCACGTGCCGGGGAACTCCTGCGAAGACATCTTGTGGCTCAGCGGGACCCCGCGGTGCGGGCACCGGTCGTGCAGCGCGCGGACCTCGCCGCCGTCGCGGATCAGCATGATCTTCTCGCCGAGCACCTGGACCGCCCGGGGCTTCCTGCCGATCTTGCGCGACCACGCCACCGGGTACCAGTACTCGCGGAAGCCGAGTGCCGCCTTCTCGTAGCGCGGCCAGGTCGACCAGTCCCGGCGGCCGGGGCCGCCGACGTTCGCCTGCCGCCGCGCCGGGCGGGCCTGTTCGTCGTCGACGGGGGGCATGACCTCGGTCATCAGTTGTCTCCTCGACTGCTCGCGGGAGGCTCACGCAGTTCGGCGCGCTGCCGGGTGGTCACGTCCACCACGACGCCGACCAGCAGGTCGACCAGCCGGCGCATGGCGGGCAGGTCCGCGACACCCATGGAAAACCCTTCGAACGGCCCGGGTTCGGCGGCCATCGGCAGGCCGATCCGCGCCGTCGGGATGCCGTGGCGGCGCAGCACGCCGCCGTCGGACAGCCCGCTGCCCGGCTTGCCCGGCACGTGCGGCCGGCCCTCGACTTCTTCCCAGGCCCGCACCAGCCGGGTGACGACCGGGCTGTCGGCCGGGGTGGCCGAACCCGCTTGGCCGGCCACCAGCTCGACCTCGATCCCGACGGCCGGCTCCGACGCCCGCAGCTCGGCGACGATCGCCTCGAACTGGCCGGCCACGTCGTTGACCGTGGTGCGCGGGTTGACCCGCAGGTCGACCCAGAACTCGCAGGTCGCCGGGTTGAACGCCGGCTTGGTCCCGTCGCCGGCCCGGATCGCGGTGACCGCGCCCTGCGGCGCCACCTGCCCCGAGGAGTTGCGCGCGGTGTACTCGGCGAACCAGCTCTCCAGCCGCCCGATCATCCGCGCGCCGGCGAGGATCGCGTTGTTGTAGTGCCCCTTGTGCCGGCTGCCGGTGTAGCCGACCGAACCGCGCACCACGACGCGGAAGATCACGAACCCGACCTCCTCGTGCACCACCGAATAGCCCGGCTTGAGCACGATCGCGAGGTCGGAGGAGCACTGGCCGTGGTCCAGCAGGAACTGGGTGCCGACGCCCATGCCCGAGTTGCGCCGCGAGGACAGCTCCCCGGCCAGCACCGGCATGCTGCCGCCGACCAGCGCGACCACCAGCTGCCCGTCCATCGGCACGCCGGAGCGGTGCACGGCGAGCGCGGCGGCCAGCGCGCAGCTGGCGAACGCCTTGGGGTTCTCCGCGCCGAGCCCGACGACCTTGTCGCCGTAGCGCTGCGCGGGCAGCGAGAAGTCGTCGCGGGGCCGTTCGCCGAGCCACGGCGCGTCCTCCGGGCCCGGCGCGAACGCGGTGTCGAGCGGCGCCAGCAGGAGCAGCTGCGCACCCGTGCGGCCGGTGCCGACGCGGGTGACGAGGTTGGCCTGGCGTTCGTCGATCGCCTGGACGCGGCTGTCGGCCCCGGCCGAGGTCATGACGTCGCGGAAGTACTCGGCCAGCTCGCGCTCGCAGCCGGTCGGGCTGGGGATGTCGGTGGCCGCCTGGCACAGCAGCGCCAGCTCTTCCTCGTCGACCGCGGCGCGGGCGGCCTTGACCCATTCCCGCTGCCAGCCGGACAGTTGCGTGATGTCCGGGTCGATCGGATCGGGGGTCATGAGGTCTTGATCTCGGTGCCGGTCACGTGGTGGTGCCCCCACAGACTGGTCGGCCCGGCCAGCTGCCGCGTCGACCAGTCGGCGGTGTCCACGTCCAGGCCGTCCCAGCCGTACTCGATCTCCCAGCCCGAGGGCGTTTCGAGGTAGAACGACACGGCCCGGTCGTTGGTGTGCCTGCCCAGCGTGCGGGTCACGATGCGGCGGTCGTAGGCGACGTCGATGGTCGAGCCGACGTCGTCGAGCGTCGTCGTCTCCAGCATGATGTGCCGCAGGCCGGGCTCGTCGGTCTCCACCAGCGCGATGGAGTGGTGACGCGGGTTGCAGTGCAGGAACGCGATGAAGCCCTTGAACGTGTCGCTGACGCCGAAGCCGAGCGTGTCCACCAGGAACGCCAGCGTCTCGGCGTAGTTGGTGACGCCGACGACGGCGTGGCCCATCCCGTGCTCGCCGGTCCGGTAGCCGGCCAGCGGCCGGGTCAGGCGCAGCGGCCGGAAGTCGGCCTCCTGCCCGTAGCACAGCTCGTGGCGCAGCCCGGAGGGGTCCTCGAGCCAGGCCATGCCCGCGACGCGCCGGTCGGCGCACTCGGCGGCGCTCGCCCGGGTCACCGCGACGCCGGCCGCGGTCAGTTCGTGCTCGAGCGCGGCGAGGTCGGCGGCGCTCGCCACCTCCCAGCCCAGCCAGGACAGCGCTTCGCGCTCGCCGCGGCGCACGTCGAAGCGGTAGGCCCGCTCGTCCATGCGCAGCAGCAGGCGCTCGTCGTCCACCCACTGGCCCGGCAGGCCCAGGACGTCCGCGGCGAACGTCTCCCAGGCCGGAACCTCCCTTGTGGACAGTCCGACGTAGGCGAGACTGCGGATGCGCATGGGGTCCGTCCTCCTGCTGGTCACTCCGCACGGCCCAGGAAGTCGAGGACCACGCGGTCGTGTTCCTCGGGCTGCTCCCACTGCGGCCAGTGCGCGGCGTCGGCGACACAGTGGAAGGCCGCGCCCGGGATGAGTTTCGCGATCCGGCGGCCCACGTCGGGCCCGCTGCCGGGGTTGTGGTCCGACCACAGCACCAGCGTCGGCACGCTCACCGTCGCCAGCCGGTCCTCGGAGATCCTCCGGTTCGGCCCGGAGCCGAACCCGAAGGAGTTCTCGAACACCGTGCGCAGCGCGGCGTTGGTCGCCGGTTCGGCGTAGATCCGGCGGCGGACCTCGACCAGCTCGTCGGTGACGCGGTCCGGCGTGGCCATCAGCCATTCCAGCCGGGTGCGGATGGTCTCCGGGGTCGGGTTCTCGATCGCGGCCAGCGACCGGGCGCGCAGAGCCTCGCGCCCTTCGGCGGGCCGCTCGTCGACCGAGCCCGGCGCCCACTTGATGCCGGCGGTGGTGTTGAGCACCAGCTTCCCGACGCGGTCGGGGTGCTCCAGCGCGAGCGTCAGCGCGACCCAGCCGCCGAGCGACTCGCCTTCGAGGTGCGCGCGCTCGATGCCCTGGGAGTCCAGCAGGTCGAGCACCTGCTCGACGTAGGTGCCGACGGCGTCGTGGGTGAACTCGGGCTTGCCGGAGAAGCCGTGCCACAGCAGGTCCATCGCCATCGTGCGGTAGTGCCGGCCGAGCCGGGTCACGTTGCGCGCGTAGGCCTCCGCGTGCCCGCCGACGCCGTGCAGCAGCACCAGGGCCTCGCCGTCCCCGGCCTCGATGACGCGCGTCCGGTGCTTCTCGCCGAGGACGTGGGTCTGGCTGCCGAGCAGCTCGGTCCAGATGGTCACCTCGGGCACTCCCAACGGTTCGGCGGGCCCGACCCGGGACCGGTGCTACTGGTGTTCGTGGCAGGGGCGGCAGGACTCGAACCTGCAACCGTCGGTGTTGGAAACCGCTGCTCTGGCCAATTGAGAGCTACACCCCTTCGCACCGCTTTCCCGGTGCGAGATCATTATGCGGCGGATTTTTTGGGGAACTTGCTAGTGCTGTGCGCTGCCGAAGCGATCCGGCGTGAAGACGTCGACCAGGTCGTCGCCCACGCCGTCGACGATCCGGCCGGCCAGTGCACGCCCGAACAGCGGCCCCAGCGTGACCCCCGCGCTCGCGACGGCCTCGTAGTACCCCGGCACGGCCGACAGCGGGCCGACGCTCGGCAGTTCGTCCCGGGCGCAGCGCGCGTCCACGACGTCGGCCGTCCGCACGGTCGCGGTGCCCAGCAGCGGCACCACCTTCGCCGCGCGGTCCAGCAGGTCCTTCACGTACTCCGGGTCGGGGGCGCCCGAGCGCGGTGGCAGCCCGCGGTCGACGCGGTCCGAGCGCAGGACCACGCGGCCGGGGCCGTCGGGGCGGATGCTGACCTCGGGCGCGCGCAGGATGTACTCGAGGGGGTCGCCGTCGACGAGCAGGTGCGCGATCAGGCTGCGCCGCGGCGGGCCGAGGAACGGGCGGGCGCCGGCCAGCGCGCCGATCTCGTCCGCGGCCGAGCCGGCGGCGTTGACCACGGCGTCGGCCTCGAGCCGGCGGCCGTCCGCGAGCCCGACGCCGCCGGGCGACACCGAGGTCACCTCGGCGTTCAGTTCCAGCGTGGCGCCGAGGGAAACCGCCTGGTCCAGCAGGTGGCGGGTGAACGCGACCGCGTCGATCCAGCCTTCGGCCGGCAGCACGGCGACCGTGCCCGTGGCAGGGAAGACGACCGACGAACCCAGGGCGCCGGCCGCTTCCGCGCCCGGGTGCCGGTCGACCGGGCAGCCCCACTCGTCGAGCTGGGCGAGGTAGCCGGCGAACGACTCGTCGTCGGTCCAGGCCACCGTGCCGGTGCGGTGCCACCACGGCGCGGGCGCGAACTCGCCGGCCAGCGCCGCGTGCTCGGCGATGCCCGCCTGGTTCAGCTCGAAGTACGCCTTTGGGAAACGCCGGTACGCCGTGGCGGTGGCGAACCCGACCTCCGTGGTGCCCGAGGCGGGCCGGTCCGCGCGGTCGACGCAGTGGACGCGGGCGCCGCGCCGGGCGAGGTGGTAGGCCACCGAGGCGCCGATGACCCCGGCGCCGACGACGACCACCTTCGGCGCCGCCATCAGTAGAGACCTTCCGGCGCGGCCTGGCTCACCTGCAGCGGGCGCACGTTGTACACGCCGTCCACCGGCCACTCGCCCTTCGTGTCGTAGCGGGTCGCCTCGTCGCGCTCCATCAGGTTGGGCAGGAAGAGGTCTTCGTGCAGCACGGTCAGCTTCAGCTGGCCCGACTGTCCCTTGTCGACGGTCTTCCGGAAGTCCTCCGGGTCCACCACGGACATCGTCACCTGCGGGTACGTCGGCGCGTAGGGCAGGATCGCGCCGCCGTCCTCGGGGTGCAGGCTCACCGCGTTGCCGAAGGTGTTGCCGTAGCCCGACCGCACGAGGCCGCCGTCGAGCGCCTGGACGAAGTCCTGGTACA
Source organism: Amycolatopsis sp. NPDC051106 (assembly GCF_040682775.1). Taxonomy (NCBI): domain Bacteria; kingdom Bacillati; phylum Actinomycetota; class Actinomycetes; order Pseudonocardiales; family Pseudonocardiaceae; genus Amycolatopsis; species Amycolatopsis sp. NPDC051106. The sequence goes on from NZ_JBFBBQ010000134.1 coordinate 12,055, forward strand.
TCCGCGGGCTCATGTGCGTGCCGCCGAGGCGGACGCCGTCGAGCGCCGCGACCAGCTCCGGGTGCCGCGCGATCAGCTTCTGCAGCAGCGCGGGCGTGGTGTTGAGGTAGTGGACGTGCTGCGAGCGCAGGCAGTCGACGATCTGGCCGAGCACGTGCTCGGTGTACTCCCCCAGCTCTTTCATCTTGCCGGCGCGGATGAGCTGCTTGATCCACCGCGGGTCCATGTCGATGCCGTACACGAGCCCGGCCAGCTGTTCGGACAGCTCGATCGCGCCGTTGCCGATCTGGTGCGGCCCGCTCGGCGTCGCCTGCAGCCAGGTGCGGCCCGCCTGGTAGCCGTCGAAGAGGTACGACCAGCGCCGCCACTCGACGCGGTGCGTCATCATGTCTTCGGTGTAGAACACGCGCACGGGGTCGCCGGTCGTGCCGCCGGACTCCCAGACGCGCCCGATCAGCGGCCGCGGCACGGTGCGCGGCACCAGGTCACCGGGGTCCATGCCGCGCAGGTCACCGGGCGGGAACGGGCCGAACTCGGCGAGCTGGTCGTACCGGGTGATGTCCATCGGGTCGAACGCCAGCTCGGTCGCCCGCTTCAGCCAGTACGGGCTGCCGAGCTCCGGGTTGAAGTGCCGCCGCACCACGTGCCGCGTCCACGCGTCGAGGTCGAGGGACAACCAGTGGTCGGTCAGGCTGGCACGTTCGTGCGTGCGGGTGCTCACGGTTTCTCCTTGCTCAGGCGCTGGGGGCGACGAGGTCGACCGCGTAGTCGTAGATCGCGGTCATGGCTTCGGTGACGTGGTGCGGCTCGGTGATCCGCACCACGGGGAACGGGAAGTCGAGCACGCCGGCGGGCAGCGTCGGGCCGAGGACGAAGGCGAGCCGGACGCCCTGGTCCTTCATCCCGGCGCACACGTGCGGCAGGCTCATCGTGGTGGTCTTGTTGCGCTGGAACAGATCGCGGACCTCGTCCGCCGTCGTCAGCGCGCGCTCCTCGAGGAACGAGCACACCGGGATGCGCGGGTCGGTCACCGTCATGGCCGCCACGGTGGGGGCCATGAAGTCGGTCGCGTACTGGCGCAGCGGGGAATGCACGGCGAACGGCTGGCCGTCGATGACGCTGATCATGCCGGGCGGGCTCTGCGCGACGAGCTTGTCCAGGGCCTCGGCGGTGCCGCTGAGCATGAGCAGCCGGGCGGTGCCGTTCGAGAGCACCCCGAAGTCGCCGCCGAGGTACACCCCGGGCCGCCGGTCGCCGTAGTAGAACGTCGGGTCCTCGGTCACCGGGAGGAAGGCGATGGCCGCCCCCTGCGCCGGCGGCGCCGGGTCGGGAACCGGCGTCTTGGCCTCGCGCACCAGCAGGTCGAACAGGGTGCGGCGGTCCACCGCGCCCGCGATCGCGCTCGCGATCAGGCCGCCGAGGCTGATGCCGCCGGCGACGCCCGGGTGGATGTCGGACTCGGCGAGCACGTCGTGGATGCCGAACGCCAGCGCGGCCAGCCGGATGCCGGCGAGGCTGAAGCGGTCGTGGTCGCCCCGGGGTTCGAACTCGCCGCGCAGCAGGGCGCGCGGTTCGATGCCGGTCCAGTCGCGCACCTGCTCGTAGGAGCGGCGCATGGCCGGGTACGCCTCGTAGAGCTTCGCGCCGTGTTCCGGGTCGGGATCGGAGATGTTCGCGCCGAACAGATATCCCAGAGTCACCGAATTCTCCTGACGAACGGTTGCGAAGCGGCTGCCGCGACGCTACGCACGCCTTCAGGCGCGGAACCGGGCTAGCATGGGGTCTCTAGGCAAAACCTCAGCTCCGGGCGCGGGACTCCTTAAGAGTTCCCCCAGGGTTGGCCTGGTAGGGCGGCTGTCGCGGGCGAGGCAAGGGGAAAAAGCTGGCAGCCGGCCCATCCAGGCTCGTCACCCTATTCGCCGGAGGTATCAGAACGTGGAGTATGGCGTCTCGCTGTTGCCGGACTGCGACCCGGAGACCACGACCGCCTCGCAGTACTTCCAGGATGTGCTGCAGGTCAGTGTGCTCGCCGATCGGCTCGGCCTGAACTACGTCAAGATGACCGAGCACTACCTGCGCTCCTACGGCGGATATTCCCCCAGCCCGCTGGCCTTCCTGTCGGCCGTGGCCGCGCGCACCCAGTCGATCCGCCTGATGACCGGCGGCATCCAGGCCTCGTTCCACCACCCCATCCAGATCGCCGCGCACGCCGCGCAGGTCGACGTGATGAGCGGCGGCCGCCTGGACGTCGGGTTCGCGCGGGCCTTCCTGCCCTACGAGTTCGAGGCCTTCGGCGTCGACATGGACACCAGCCGCGAGCGATTCCTCGCGACCATCGAGGCGGTCGTGCGGCTGTGGAACGAAAAGGACGTCACCGAGGACACGCCGTTCTTCAAGTACGAGAACGCGAACTCGCTGCCGGCGCCGGTGCAGCAGCCTGGCCCGCCGGTGTGGGTGGCCGCGCTGGCGACCCCGGCGAGCTTCGACTGGACCGGCCGCAAGGGCTTCAACCTGCTCATCAGCTCGACCCAGCTCAACGAGATGGCCCGCAAGCGCGAGTACGTCGAGCTGTACCGCAGCGCGTTCATGGAGGAGCACGGCGACTCCGGCCGCAAGCCGAAGTTCGCGGTGAGCATCCCGCTGCTGATCGCCGACACCGACGAAGAGGCCCGCGACCTGGCGGTGCCGTTCATGGTGAAGTCGTTCAACGCCTTCAAGGAAGCGATCCTGTCCTGGCACAACGTCGAGTCCCCGGCGTACGAGGGCTACACGGCGATGGCGCGGCAGATGGCCAGCTTCGACCTGGAGACCGACGGGCTGGAGGCCAAGGCCGTCGTCGGCTCGCCCGACACGGTGCTGGGCCGGATCGAAGAGGTCCGCGACGTGCTCGGCCCCGACGTGATCCTGTGGAACCTCGACTTCGGCGGCCAGTCGCTGGAGACGATGTCGCGCACGCTGAACCTGTTCGCGGACAAGGTGATGCCCGCGCTCGGGTGACCCCTCCCAGGGGTGAAGAAGCGGAAGGACCCGGCGGCTGGGGCAGCTGCCGGGTCCTTCCGTCGTACGGCGCCGCCGGCGCAACCCGGACGAACGAGCACCCAGACTCCCCCGCACCCCGATCCGAAGCCAGAACACGGCCGGCGGCGCCGGGTCAAGGCATCTTTCCCGCCTTGACCCGGTGTTGCCGGCCGTAGTCACAATGAAGGCTTCGGGGTGCCCGGGAAACCACCCCATCGACAACGCAAAGAGGACCCGGCAGCCTCGCGGCCACCGGGTCCTTTCGCTTGCGGAGTGCGTCAGCCGCTGAAGCCGAGCCCGCCCTGGGCGGCGATCATCGTCAGCCGGATGCCGCGCAGGGCCTTCTCCAGCCCCGGCGCCACCTCGCCGACGCGGTCGGTCAGCTCCTCGATGCGGTCCTTGTACTCGCCCTTGCTCTCCTTGCGCGTGACGACGCTCGGCACCGTCCCGGCGGCGGCGAGCGCGACGAGCGCGGCGTCGTCCGCGCCGACCTGGGAAGCCGGGGTCGAACCGTGCAGCACCTCGACGGCGTGCTCCTGCAGCGCCTTGGCCAGCGCGGGGTCGGTGGCCGTCACGTGGGTCTTCGGCACGACGCCCAGGACCTTTTTCTCCTGGACCGTCAGCAGCTTCTGCGCCACGAGCTGCTCCTCGATCGCGTCGAGGGTCTCCTTGTAGTCGTGCCGCAGCCACGACTTCCAGCTGCGCTTCTCGTTGCCGATCTGCGCCAGCACGCGGTCGAGCACCGGGTCGCCGGTCGGGTCCGACTTGACCAGCACGGCGTCCCCGTCCTCGTCGGCGACGTTGCCGCGCAGCGCCAGCTCCGTGAGCACGCCGGCGCGGGTCAGGAACGCGGTGCGGGTGCGGTCGTAGAGGTCTTCCTTCTCCAGGTCGTAGGCCAGCAGGTAGGCGCGGTAGTGGACGGCGGTCGGCGTCTCGGTCATGTCGGTCACCCGTTTCTGAGTCGTTCGTCGGTACGAGCCGGGATCCCCGCGTCCGGCCGGGTGCTCCCCCTGGCGGACGCGCTCCGTGGCGTGTCACCCGATCTTCGCGGACCGGACCCCCGCCGAAAAACGGCCAAAGGTTGACAGCCGGTGACGGAAGGTTGTCGGCTCACAACCTTAGTTGTTCCGGCATGCGGAGCAACGGGGCTTAGCAGTCTCCCCAGACGTCGGCCGATCGGGTGGACTCGCCCCCGGTCCGGCCGTTAAGAGAAAGAGGCCACTCTCTTTTTCCCGTCACCACTATCCGCAATGGACGGCTCATGACCGCTCGAAGTGTCAGGCGTGGGGCGCTGTTCCTCTCCCTCCTCGGCCTGCTCGCCCCCGCGGTGCCCGCCGGCGCCGCACCGCAGGCGGTTCCGGCCGCATCCACCCTCCAGCAGGTCGTGCCGGCCCCGGTGTCGGTGACGCCGGACCCGGCCGTCCGCTACCTGCTCAACCCGGCGACGGTGGTGTTCACCTCCGGCGGCACCGACGCCCGCCAGGTCGGCGACTACCTCGCCGGGCTGCTCCGCCCGGCGACCCGGTTCCGGGTCCCCGTCATCCCCGCTCCCGCCCTCCCCGGCGTCCCGAAGGCGCTGCCCGGGATCTCGCTACTGCTCGGCGGCGCCGACCCCCGCGTCGGGGCCGAGGGCTACACGCTCGACAGCACGGCGTCCGGGGTGACCATCCGGGCCGCGAAGCCCGCGGGGCTGTTCAACGGCGTGCAGACGCTGCGCCAGCTCCTGCCCGCCTCGCTCAGCGGGACGCTCACGGTGCCCGGCGGCCACATCCTCGACTATCCGCGGTACCCGTACCGCGGCGCGATGCTCGACGTGGCGCGGCACTTCCTGCCGGTGGCCGACGTGAAGAAGTACCTCGACGACATCGCGCTGTACAAGGTCAACAACCTGCACCTGCACCTCACCGACGACCAGGGCTGGCGGCTGCAGATCACCGGCTGGCCGAACCTGACCGCCAAGGGCGCGAGCACCGGCTCCGGCGGCGGGGCCGGCGGTTTCTACACCCAGGCCCAGTACCGCGACATCGTCGCCTACGCGCAGAGCAGGCACATCACGGTCGTGCCGGAGATCGACATGCCGTCGCACTTCGGCGCGGCGCTGTCGTCGTACGCCGAGCTCAACTGCGACGGCGTCGCCGGGCCGGTCTACACCGGCCTCACGCCCGCGCCGCGGTCGGACCTGTGCGTCGACAAGCCGATCACGTACAAGTTCATCGGTGACGTGCTCGGCCAGCTCGCGGCGCTGACCCCGGGCGGCTACCTCGACGTCGGCGGCGACGAGATCCAGGATCTCGACGACGCGCAGTACACGGCGTTCATGGCGAAGATCGCGCCGATGGTGGCCAAGGCCGGCAAGAAGCTGCTGGGCTGGGCGGAGATGCTCACCGCGACGCCGCCGCAGGGCGCGACCGGCGAGTTCTGGATCTACGACGGCACGCAGAACGAGGTCGGCGAAGCCAGCCAAAAGGGCGCGAAGCTGATCATGGCGCCGTGCGTCTACACCTACCTCGACATGAAGTACGCCCCCGGCGTCCCGGCCGACATCGGCCTCGAGTGGGCGGGCGACATCAGCGTCCAGGCCGCGTACGGCTGGGACCCGACCGCGGTGGTGCCCGGCGCGCTGAACTCGAACATCGACGGCGTCGAAGCTCCCTTGTGGACGGACACCGTGCGCAGCTTCGACGACGTCCGCTACCTGGCCTTCCCCCGGCTGCCGGCGATCGCCGAGATCGGCTGGTCGCCGCAGGCGAGCCACGACTGGACGTCGTTCGCGTCCCGGCTGGCCGCGCAGGGCCCGCGCTGGCGGGCGCTCGGCGTGAAGTACTACGCGGCCCCGGAAATCCCGTGGCCGAAGAACTGACCCGGCGGGAGAAGCCGACGATGGCGAACAAGGACGGGCAGATCTGGGAGGCCTACTGGACGGACCTCCCGGACCGGACGGGCGCGGCCTTCTGGGACTGCGAGCCCGCCGACGGCGCGGCCGCGCACGCGGAGCTGTTCAAGGCGCACTTCGACCCGGCGCTCCCGCTGGTCGACCTGGGCTGCGGCAACGGGACCCAGACGAAGTACCTGGCCGGGCTGTACGACCGGGTCGTCGGCGTCGACATCGCGGAAGCGGCCCTGCACCGGGCGCGGGTGGAGAACGCCGCGGACAACGCGTCCTACGAGCTGCTCGACGTGCTCGACGACGCGGCGGTGGCGGCGTTCCGCGAGCGGTACGGCGACGTGAACATCTACCTGTCCGGCGTGATCCACCAGCTGCCGGTCGAGAAGCGGGTGGCGTGCGCGCGGAACCTGGCCGTGCTGGCCGGGGACCGCGGGTGCGTGTTCAACCAGGAGCTGACGCCGGCGAGCTACACGTACATGCAGCAGCTGATCGCGGATCCGGCCAACGACCTGCCCAAGCTCGAGCGCGTGTCGATTTATTTCGGCATCGGCCTCCAGCCGGCGGCGGGCGAGGCGGAACTGGAGACGGTGTACGAGGCGGGCGGCTTCACGATCCTGGACGGCGGCGAACTCCTGCTGCGCACGACGGAGACGCTGGCGGACGGGGCGGGCTTGAACCTCCCGACCCACTACGTCATCGCCCGCCGCTCCTGACGGCACGCAAGGGGGGCGGTCCCGAAGTCGGGGCCGCCCCTTTTGGCACGTTCGGGGCAGGTGCCGTTGCAGTGAATGACTCATTCCTGGCGTCCAGCGCCAGGAATGAGTCAATAACATAACCACGGCGGGCCAGTCAGTGGGCGGC
>NZ_JBFBBQ010000135.1:0-18610 GCF_040682775.1 Amycolatopsis sp. NPDC051106
CCAAGCCGTGAAGGCCAACTTAACCGCTCTCAAGGCCGGTAAGGAGGCCTTCACGGCTTTCACCAGCCTGAGGGGAGGGGGCGGCCCTCCGCGAAGCCCGCCGCCGACTGGACGCCCAGCAGGGCCCGCTCGTGGAACTCCTCCAGGGTGCGCGCGCCCGCGTACGTGCACGACGAGCGGACACCCGAGCCGATCGAGTCCAGCAGGTCCTCCACGCCCGGGCGCTGCGGGTCGAGCGCCATCCGCGACGACGAGATGCCCTCCTCGAACAGGGCCTTGCGCGCGCGGTCGAAGACGTTGTCGGTGCGCGTCCGAGCGCCGACGGCCCGCTTCGACGCCATGCCGAACGACTCCTTGTATGGCCGGCCCTGCTCGTCGAACCGCAGGTCACCGGGGGATTCGTAGGTGCCGGCGAACCACGAGCCGACCATCGCCGCGGACGCGCCCGCGGCCAGCGCCAGCGCGACGTCGCGCGGGTGGCGCACCCCGCCGTCGGCCCAGACGTGCTTGCCCAGCTCGCGCGCGGCGGCCGCGCACTCGGCGACCGCGGAGAACTGCGGGCGGCCCACGCCGGTCATCATCCGCGTCGTGCACATCGCGCCCGGCCCCACGCCGACCTTGACGACGTCGGCGCCGGCCTGGATCAGGTCGCGCGTGCCCTCGGCGGTCACGACGTTCCCGGCGACCACCGGGACCTGCGGCGACACCGACCGGACGGCCTTCAGCGCGGCGATCATCTTCTCCTGGTGCCCGTGCGCGGTGTCGACGACCAGCACGTCGACGCCCGAGCCGAGCACGGCTTCGGCCTTCGCCGCGACGTCGCCGTTGACGCCGACCGCGGCGGCGACGCGCAGCTTGCCCGCGCCGTCGACGGCCGGGGTGTAGATGTCCGCGCGCAGCGCCCCGACGGCGGTCAGCACGCCCGCGAGGCGGCCGTCCGCGTCCAGGCCGAGCGCGAGGGGCGCGCCGTGGCTGTGGAGCTGCTCGAAGACCTCGCGCGCCGGCGTGGTCAGTGGCACCGCGACGGCCGGGGGCTGCGCGACGTCGGCGAGACGCGCGAAGCGGTCGACACCCGCGCAGGCCGCTTCGTCCACGATGCCGACCGGGCGGCCTTCGCCGTCGACGACCACGACGGCGCCGTGAGCGCGCTTGTGGACCAGGTTGAGGGCGTCGGCCACGGCGTCGCCGCCGGTCAGCACCAGCGGGGTGTCCCAGACGGTGTGGCGGCTCTTCACCCAGCCGACGATCTCGGCGACGGCGGCGCTGTCCACGTCCTGAGGGAGCACCACCAGCCCTCCGCGGCGGGCGACCGTCTCGGCCATCCGGCGGCCGGCGACCGCGGTCATGTTGGCGACGACGATCGGGATGGTCGCGCCGGTGCCGTCCGCGGTGGAGAGGTCGACGTCGAAGCGGGACTCCACGTCCGAACGGTTCGGCAGCAGGAACACGTCGTCGTAGGTCAGGTCGTGAGCGGGCCGGTGGCCGTCGAGGAAACGCACGAGTCCCCAGGCTACGTGGCCCGCCGCGAGACGGCGAACGCGGCCGGGCCCGTGGCAGGATCGGGGCATGAGCCGCCGCGACCGGGACACCGAGGGACGGGCACGCAACGCACGGCCGCGCGACGGCCTCGGCCGGCCGCTGCCGTACGGCGCCGCCGGCGTCGAGCGCCAGCCGGAAGGCATCGCGAGGACCCCGGCGCAAACGCTTGCGGAAGCTCAGCAGCTCCTCGACGACGGCAAGCCGTTCCACGCGCACGAGGTCTTCGAGGACGCGTGGAAGACGACGGACGGGCCCGACCGCGAGCTGTGGCGCGGGCTCGCCCAGCTCGCGGTCGGGCTGACGCACGCGGCGCGCGGCAACCTGGCGGGGGCGGCGTCACTGCTGGAGCGCGGAGCGGCGAACATCGAGCCGTTCCGGAGCGAGCCACCGCACGGCATCGACGTCGCCGGCCTGCAGCAGTGGGCGCTCACGCTGGCCGAAGAGGCGAAGCAGCGCGTACGGGTGTCGCCGAGCGCGCCGCGGTTGACGTGCTGACGGCCGTCGGCGCCGCGGGCATCGCCGCGGTGGCGTCGCTGGTCGGCGTGACCCTGGGTGCGCTGCTCGAGCCGCTGAAGCTCAACGCCGCCCGGCGGGCGAAGCTGCGCCAGGACCGCGCCGACCGCTGCGGCAAGTACATCGAAGCCGCTGCCCGGGCGCGCCAGCACCTGGTCAGCATCAACGTCAGCCACCGCCAGGGCGCGGACGCCGAGCGGATGGCGGGCTACGAAGACGAGTACTACACGGTGCGGGCGGAGATGCGGTCCCTGCTCGGGCTCCTGGTGATGAGCGGCCCGGACGAGCTCGTGGAGGCGGCCAGGGGCGTGCGGCGCAAGGACATGGACCTGCACCACGTGCGGCACGCCCCGGACGACGGGGGCGAGTTCACCCGGGTCGTGCTGCCGGCGGCCGTCCGGGACGCCGTGGTCGAGCTGGACCGGGCGATCGAGGAGTTCGCCCTCGTCGCCCGGAAGCACACCTCCTAGGCCGCGTCCCAGCCGTTCGAGGCGGCCTTCTCCGCGCCGAGGGTCGTGCCGTCGCCGTGGCCCGTGTGCACCCTCGTCGCCTCCGGGAGGACGAACAGCTTCTCGCGGATGGACTTCACGATCGTCGGGTAGTCCGAATAGGACCGTCCGGTGGCGCCGGGGCCGCCTTGGAACAGCGTGTCGCCGGTGAACAGCACGCCCAGCTTCTCCGCGTACAGGCACACCGCGCCCGGCGCGTGCCCCGGCGTGTGGATGACGCGCAGCGCCGTGCCGGCGATCGTGATCGTCTGGCCGTCCGCCAGCTCGCCGTCCGGCGCGCGGTCCGGGTGGGTCTGGTCCCAGAGGACGCGGTCGTCCGGGTGCAGCAGGATCGGCGCTCCGGTGGCGGCGGCGAGCTCCGGGGCCGCGTTGACGTGGTCGTTGTGCGCGTGGGTGCAGACGATCGCCGCCAGCTTCCGCTCGCCGATGACGTTTTCGATCGCCTTCGCGTCGTGGGCCGCGTCGATCACGATCACCGCCGTGTCGTCGCCCACGATCCACACGTTGTTGTCGACGTCCCAGCTGCCCCCGTCGAGCTGGAAGGTGCCGGACGTCACCAGGTTCTGCACGATCGCCGTCATGTGCCCGACCCTAACGTGGTGCGCAGCCGACGGTCGAGCAGGAGCGCGCCGAGGGCGAGCGCGGTGAAGAACAGGCCGATGACGACGCAGTTGAGCGTCACGCGGCCGTAGCCGAGCGCGGCGGCGTCGACGAACGGGTACGGGTAGAAGCCGGTGACCGCGCCGCGCGGCAGCGTGAACGCGAGCCAGGCCAGCGGGTAGAGCAGCGACCAGCCGGCCGCGCGCCAGGTCAGGGCGCCGCGCGGGCCGGCGACGAGCCAGCCGAGCACGAACAGGATCGGCGTGACCTTGTGCAGCACGATGTCGGAGAACAGGGAAAGCCCGTGCAGCTCGTACAGGCCGGCGAGGGCGACCTGGTAGACGATGCCCGTCACGATGATGCCGACCAGCGCGTCGAGCCAGAGCACGGCGAACAGCGTCTTGCGCGGGGCGCCCAGGGCCACGAGCGACGAGGTAGCGGCGACCAGCAGGTTCGAGTCGATGGTGAAGAAGCAGAGCAGGTTCGCGACCCGGCCGCCGGGATCCGTCGCGGTGGCGACCACCTGGGCGACGAGCCCGGTCAGCGCGACCACGGCGGTGACCGCGAACCAGGCGCGGGTGAGCTTTTCGCTGCGCATCACCGGAGGATAGTTCCACTGTGGACAACTCGATCGAGTCGAGCCGGTCATCCGGGGTTCCGGAGGCGCCCCGGTGCTGTCCGGCACCGGGGCGCTCGGTCGTCAGGCCGTGGTGAGGGCGTCCCGGAGGGTGGTGAACGCCTCGTACTCGGCTTTCTGCTCGACGGGCAGCTGGTAGCCGGCCGCGAGAAGCTTCGGCACGGAGGGGAGGATGCTGAGCTTGAAGCTCTGCCCCTCCGTCGTCTTGATCACGAACCGGCCCTGAAGATCACGCTTCTTGACCGACGCCCGGTTCGCGTCCGTGATCGTCAGCGGGGTGCCCGCCGTGACCGTGCCGCTCTTTTCTTCGAGCGGCACGATCACGAGGTCGGTCTGTCCCGGCCGGAAACCCACTGCGAAATTGCTTACGGTGGTGGTGCGGAAAACGATGAAGTTCTTCTGCTTGATTTCCGCGGCGTACACCTTGGTGTAGCTCGTCCCGTCGGCGACGGCCGCGTCGAAAGCGTTGTGGATCGCCGCTTTCAGCTCTTCCTTGCTTGCCACTTCTACTCCTCCACGCCCGCCCGGGGAGTGGGCGGGTCTTCCGAGGAGCAGCATCGTACTGAGGGACGCCTTCCCGCTCTGTGGGGAAAATTCCTGACAGCGGCAGGAGTTTCCGCGTCGAACAAACCGAATGCCGGCGATTTCGGTGAAATGGTCAGCGCAGTGCTTTCACCAGTGCGGGAACGAAGACCGACGCGTCGACCGTGCCCCAGCCGCTGGCGATGTCGAAGCCCTTCGCCGCGGTGAAGCCGGTGACGCCGTCCTGGCTGTTGTCGCCTTCGGTCACGTCGACGATGCCCGCCTTCGGGCCGGCCGGGCCGAGTTTCGTGTACAGCGCCGGGTTGATCTGGCCGAGCTTGCCGTGCTTGGCCTGCACCGCCAGCGCGAGCACGCCGGCGAACAGCGGCGCGGACTGCGACGTGCCGTACACGCCTTCCATGCTGATGTCCGGGAACGAGCGCATCTTGCTGCCGGTGATCTTCTTGACGCCGTCCTGCCAGTTCGGCCGCGCGTAGGCCTTCGACAGCCCGGCGCCTTCGGAGAAGCCGTTGTCGGCGACGTTCACGACGTCGTCCGCCTTGGTGCGGTCGCCGTTCGCGTCGAGGTGCAGCTGCGTGCCGCCCAGCGTCGTGACGCGCGGGTCGGACGCCGGCCAGCTCGCGACGCGGTACGGGTAGTTGCCCGGGCCGTAGAGGTAACCGCCGGTCGGGCCGTCGTCTCCGGAGGAGGCGACCATCGTGATCCCGGCCTTGCTCGCGCGGTCGAGCGCCGGGTCGAGCGTCTTGATCGAGTCGAACGACGGGAAGTTCTCTTCGGTCGTGCCGAAGCTCATCGAGATGACGTCGGTCAGCTTGTGCTCGGTCAGGTAGTCGACGGCGTGCATCATCTCGGGCAGGCCGGTGAAGCCCTGCGTCTCCGCGACCGGCGTCGCCGCGACGATGATCTTCGCGTTCGGCGCCATGGCGTGCATCATCGTGACGTCGAGGTCGGTCTCGCCGCCCCAGCCCTGGCAGGTGGCGGTGTCGACGCCGGGGTCGGTGCACGCGGGCACCGCGCCGGACGGCTCGATGACCTCGACGTTCGCCGGCGGCAGGCCGTGGTTCTTCGAGTACGTGTCGAGGACCTGCTTGACCTGGTCGTCGCCGAAGGACACCAGCGTCGCGACGGTGCTGCCCGCGCCGGTGATGCCGGCGTTCCACAGCTTCGTCGCGTTGTACGCGGTGCTCTCCTTCGGCAGCGTCGCCATCGCCGCCTCCAGCTTGGCGACGCGCTTCTGCACGGTGTCGGCGCCGACGAACGACTGCGCGGCCGCCGAGAAGTGGTGCTTCGACGGCTGGTGCCCGGCGTCCGGCGTGCTCGGCACGGGCGAGGCGCCGGAGGGTGCCGCGAACGCCGTCACGAGCAGGGTGGTGCTCGCGAGCAAGCCGGACACAGCGCGCAATCTCATGCTTTTCTCCCCTGGCCGAAGGAAACTCCGTCAGCCACTCTGCTCACGACGGGGAGGAGGCAACATCGACTTTCGTCTTTCCTTTTACGAGGAAAGCACCCCGAAGACGCGCGATGTCGTGATCGAGACCTTCGTCGTCAGCTCCCTTCCGAGCGGTCGCCGTGGAGGAGGCCGCGGACCGTGTCGATCGTGTCCGCGTCCGCCGGGTCCTTGTCCGGGCGGTAGCGGACCACCCGCGCGAACCGCAGCGCCAGGCCGCCGGGGTAGCGCGTGCTCACCTGGGCGCTGTCCAGCTCGATCTCCACCACGATCTCCGGGCGGACGTACACCGTCCAGTCGTCGCGGTGGGTCTCGATCTCCTGGAACGTCCTCGTCTGCCACGCCAGCAGCTCGTCGGTCATGCCCTTGAAGGTCTTGCCCACCATGATCGGCGGGCCGCCGTCCGGGTCGCGCGCGCCCAGGTGCAGGTTCGACAGCATGCCCGTTCGCCGCCCGTGACCCCACTCCGCCGCGAGCACCACCAGGTCGATCGTGTGCACCGGCTTGACCTTCAGCCACGCCCGCCCGCGCCGCCCCGCCGCGTACGGCGACGCCAGGTCCTTGACCATCACCCCTTCGTGCCCGGCTTCCATCGCCGCCTCCAGCACGGCGGCCGCCCCCGCCACCCCGACCTCGCCGGGGATCACGTGCGCCCCGGCGACCTTGCGCAGCGCCGCGTTGCGCTCGGACAGCGGCGCGTCCAGCAGGTCGACGCCGTCGAGGTGCAGGCAGTCGAAGAAGTACGGCCGCAGCAGCAACGCCTTGACCTGCTCCTCGCGCGTGCTGCCGAACCGGCTCATCGTGTCCTGGAACGGCCGCGGCCGCCCCGCGTCGGTCAGGGCGAGCGTTTCGCCGTCCAGCACCACCGATTCGCACGGCAGCGCCCGCACGAGCTCGACCAGCTCCTGGACGCTCCCGGTGATCTCGCGCAGCGTCCGCGTCCAGACGTGCACCTCGTCACCCTGGCGGTGCACCTGGATCCGCGCACCGTCCATCTTGTACTCGACGATCGCCTCGGCGTGCTCGGCGACCGCCTCGTCCAGCGACTCCGCCGGCGACGCGAGCATCGGCCTGATCGGCGTGCCGAGCGTGAGCCGGAACTCCGCCAGCGCGGCCGGCCCGCCGGTCATCGCCGCGACCCCGGTGACGCCCAGCTTCCCGGACAGCATGAACGCCCGCCGCACGTCCTCGGCCGGCACCTCGGCCGCCGCCGCGACCGCGTCGACCATCACGCCTTCCAACGCGCCCTGCCGCAGTTCGCCGGTGACCAGCCGGAACAGGAACTGCTGCTCGTCCTTCGTGAGCCGCTCGAACAACGCCCGCAGGACCTCTTGCCGCCGCGTCGCGGAACCCGTGCCCGCCGCGACGCCGGCCGCCGCGGTGAGTGCCGCGTCGACCTCGGTGACCGTCACCTCCGGCGCGGAGACCGAGCCGGCGCCCAGCCCGGCCAGGGTGCGCCAGCCCGCACCCAGCCGGTCCTGCGCCGTCTGCCCGGTCAGGTACGCGATCACCACCGGCAGCTCACCGACCTCGGCGGCGCGCAGCACTTCGGCCAGGAGGGCGATCTTCGCCTTCCTGGACCTCGTCGCCGCCAGCTCGGCGGACGCCCGGACCAACTCGCTCAGCAACACCCGGACATCATGACCCGGACCACCGACAATTTCCTGTCGGTCGGATGTCCGGCCTGGTGCGGACGGGGTGAAGCGCTCACCCGGAGTGGGATCGCGACGACCGAGTGCTCACCGGTCGTTCATCGGAAGCGATCCAGCTGGCCAGGAGGCCCAGCGCGCGTTCGGTCTCCGAGCCCGGCTCGGCGTGGTAGACGACCATGCCCTGGTCGGGGTCCTGGGGCAGGCGCAGCGTCTCGTAGCGCAGCCGCAGCTCGCCGACGACGGGGTTCCGCAGCACCTTCCACCCCTGCGCCTTCTCCCGCACCGCGTGCTCGGCCCACAGCTTCCGGAACTGCTCGCTCGCCAGCGAGAGTTCGCCGATGAGCTGGGCGAACCGCGGGTCGCCGGGGTGACGGCCGCTCTCCGCGCGCAGGTTCGCGACGAGCTCGCGGCAGACGGCGTCGTACTCCGGGTGCAGTTCCTTCGCGCGCTCGTCGGTGAAGATGAGCTTCGGCATGTTGCGCTCTTCGAGGTCGGCGAAGGCGAACGCGACCGCGCCGCCGAGCGCGTTCCAGGCGAGCACGTCCATGTACCGGCCGAAGACGAACGCCGGCGCCTGGATGGCGTCGAGCAGCTGCTGCAGTTCAGGCCGGACCCGCTGCGGCGCGCGCCCGTCACGGCGCTTCGGCGCGGCGAGGTTGCGCAGGTAGGACTCCTCGCCGGCGTTGAGGCGCAGGGCGCGGGCCAGCGCGTCGAGGACCGCGTCCGAGACGTTCTTCGCGCGGCCCTGCTCCAGCCGCGTGTAGTAGTCGACGCTGATGCCGGACAGCTGCGCCAGCTCCTCGCGGCGCAGGCCCTTGACCCGCCGCTGCGTGATCCCGGGCGGGAGGCCCAGGTCGGCGGGGTCCAGTGCGGCGCGGCGCGCCTTCAGGAAGGCGCCCAGCTCGGCTGCGTCACTCATGCCTCCAGTATCCCCGGCTCGCGGCTCCCCGCCTGGTACTGGCAGACCCAGGTTGCGCGTGACCTGGTCCGGCCGTCTCGCGGCTTCCAAGGTGGTGGCATGAAACGACGAATTCTGGGCGGCACGGGCATCTCGGTCAGCGAATACGCGTTCGGCGCGATGATGCTGGGCAAGTGGGGCAACCCGGACCACGAAGAGGGCGTCCGGATGCTGCACACCGCGCTCGACGCCGGCGTGAACTTCTGGGACACCGCGGACATGTACAGCGACGGTGAGAACGAGCGGATCGTCGGAAAGGCGCTGAAGGGCCGCCGCGACGAGGTCGTGCTGGCCACCAAGGGCTTCTTTCCGATGGGTTCCGACCCCAATCAGGGCGGCCTGTCCCGGCGTTGGCTGACCCGCGCGCTGGACGACAGCCTCCGGCGCCTCGACACCGACCACGTCGACCTCTACCAGGTCCACCGGCCCGACCCGGCGACGGACATCGAGGAAACGCTTTCGGTGCTGACGGACTTCGTGCGGTCCGGGAAGGTGCGTGCGATCGGGTCGTCGGACTTCCCGGCCGAGCAGATCGTGGAAGCCCAGTGGGTGGCGGAAAAGCGCGGCCTGGCGCGGTTCCGCGCCGAGCAGCCGCCGTACTCGATCTTCAACCGGGCGGTCGAGGCGGCCGTGCTGCCGACCGCGCAGAAGTACGGCATGGGCGTGCTGACGTGGAGCCCCTTGGCGAGCGGCTGGCTGTCGGGTCGCTACGGCCAACCGTCCGATGTGGACCTTTCCGAGGGGCGCCGGACGCTGCAGGCGCACAAGTTCGACCCGGCGCTGCCCGCGAACGCCGTCAAGTTCGAGGCGATCGCGCAGCTGAAGAAGATCGCCGACGACCTCGGCCGCCCGCTCACGCACCTGGCGACGGCGTTCGTCCGGGCGCACCCGGGCGTGACGTCGGCGATCATCGGCCCGCGCACACCCGCCCAGCTCGACGATCTGCTGGCGGGCGCCGACCTGGTGCTGGACGAGGAGGTGCTGGACCGGATCGACGAAATCGTCCCGCCGGGCACGGACCTCAACCCGGCCGAGAAGGACTACACCCCGCCGGCGCTGGCGGACAAGCGCCTGCGCCGGCGGTAGCGAGCCACCCCCGAAGCGCCACTTTCTCGGGGAAAGATGCGTTTTGAGGGCCCGCGGGCGGCACTTTCCCTAGGAAAGATGCGTCACCTCACGGGGATTTCACTTGCCGCCGCGGGCCATGCGGAGGACGTCGAGCGCTTCGTCGAGCTGCTCTTCGGTGAGCTTGCCGTCCTTCACGTACCCGCGCTCGAGGACCACCTCGCGGATCGTCTTCAGCTCCTTCAACGCCTGCTTCGCGACCGCGGCGGCCTCTTCGTAGCCGATGTACTTGTTCAACGGCGTCACGATCGACGGCGAACCTTCGGCGTAGGTGCGCGTGCGCTCGGTGTTCACGGTGATGCCCGCGAAGACCTTGTCCGCCAGCAACCGCGACACCGCCGCGATCAGGCGCGCCGACTCGAGGACGTTGCGGGCGATCACCGGCAGGTTGACGTTCAGCTGGAAGTTGCCCGCGGCGCCCGCGAAGGCGACGGCCGCGTCGTTGCCGATCACCTGCGCCACCACCTGCAGCGTCGCCTCCGGGATCACCGGGTTCACCTTGCCCGGCATGATCGACGAGCCCGGCTGCAAATCCGGCAGCGCGAGCTCGGCCAGGCCGGTGCGCGGGCCGGAACCCAGCCAGCGCAGGTCGTTCGCGATCTTGTTGAGCGACACGGCGATCGTGCGCAGGTGCCCGGAGGTCTCGACGACGCTGTCCTGCGTCGCCTGCGCCTCGAAGTGGTCGCGGGCCTCGGTCAGCGGCAGCCCGGTCACCGTGGCGAGCTCGGCCGCGACGCTCGAGCCGAAGCCGTCCGGCGCGTTGAGCCCCGACCCGACGGCCGTACCGCCGATCGGCAGCTCACCCAGCCGCGGCAGGCCGGACTTCAGCCGTTCGACGCCGAAGCGGACCTGCGACGCCCACGCGCCGGCCTCCTGGCCGAGGGTGATGGGCACGGCGTCCATCAGGTGCGTGCGGCCGGACTTCACGACGTCGGCCCACTCCGCGGCGCGCACCTCGATGGCGCCGGCGAGGTACTCGAGCGCCGGGATGACGTCCTTGAGGACGGCTTCGGTGGCGGCGACGTGGATGGTCGTCGGGAAGGTGTCGTTGGACGACTGCGAGGCGTTGACGTGGTCGTTCGGGTGCACATCGCGGCCGAGGGCGCGGGACGCGAGCGTCGCGATGACCTCGTTGGCGTTCATGTTCGACGACGTCCCCGAGCCGGTCTGGAAGACGTCGATCGGGAAGTGCGCGTCGTGGGCACCCTCGGCGACTTCGTCGGCGGCGGCCGCGATGGCGTTCGCGACGTCGGCGTCGAGCACACCCAGCTTGAGGTTCACGCGCGCGGCGGCGGCCTTGAGCAGGCCGAGCGCGCGGATCTGGGCGCGCTCCAGGCCCCGGCCGGAGATGGGGAAGTTCTCGACGGCCCGCTGGGTCTGCGCGCGGTAGAGCGCGTCGGCCGGCACGCGGACCTCGCCCATCGTGTCGTGTTCGATCCGGTATTCCTGGTCAGCCATGCCCCCGATTCTGGACCTGATCGCGGGTTATCGCGTGGTGGCGTTGCGCACCCTGCGCCGCTCGCCGATCACCGCGGTCACGGTCACCGCGGCGAGCAGTCCCGCGATGCCCAGGCACGCGAAGACCAGCGGCACCGTCGGATGCTGCCGCCCGGCCGGCTGGGTCGCGACGAGCCCGTCAGGATCCTCGACGACCGCCACCCGGCTGCCGACCACCAGCCGCGTGCCCACACCAGGGTCGAGCGAGCCCGGGCTGCCGTCCGGGTTCCGCAGGTCGTACGTGTAGCCGACCCCGGCCTTGAGGCGGTGGACGGATTCCGCCACGACCTCGGCGTCGACCGGCTTCCCGCGGGAAAGCAGGATTTCGTCGCCGATCCCCGCCCAGCCACCGAAGAACACCGCGTACACCGGCAGGAGGCCGAGCGTCACGAGCAGCGCGCCCGTGCGAGCCAGCCAGCGGCCGAGCAAGAGCAAGACCACGAAAGAAACCGCGACGAAGAACACCAAAGCTTCGGATTCGGCGGACGGGAGCCCGAGCCGGATGACCAAGGCGAACCAGCCGGAGAGCCCCACCACCGCCGCGGCAGCGCTCAGCAGCGTCCGACGCACGCCCCACGGCGGGCGCCGGTCGTCGGGGCGCCGGTGTCGCACGACGTCGAGTGAACTCCGATCCGGCTAGGATCGGCTGTGTTCTCGATCACCGCCATCCACCACTGGCTGGAGCGAGCATGACTGAAGCTTCTGGGGACTCCTATGACCTCGTGATCATCGGCGCGGGCCCGACCGGCCTGTTCGCCGCCTACTACGCCGGGTTCCGCGGCCTCTCCATGGCGGTGGTCGACTCGCTGCCCGAACCCGGTGGCCAGGTGACGGCGATGTACCCCGAGAAGATGATCTACGACGTCGGCGGCTTCGCCGAGATCCGGGGCCGCGACCTGGTCGACGGCCTCGTGCAGCAGGCCGCGCCGTGGAAGCCGAAGTACCTGCTGGGGCGCAAGGCCGAAAAGCTCGAAACCCTCGGGGACGGCGTCGAGCTGACCCTGGACGGCGGCGAGACGCTGCGTGCGCGCGCGGTCCTCGTCACCGCGGGCATCGGTGAGTTCACGCCGCGTCCGCTGCCCGCCGGCGACGGCTGGCTCGGCCGCGGCATGGTCCACTTCGTCCCGTCGCTGCAGGCGCACGCGGGGCAGCACGTCGTGGTCGTCGGCGGCGGCGACTCGGCGTTCGACTGGATCCTCGCCCTGCGCCCGGTCGCGGCGAGCGTGACGCTCGTGCACCGCCGCGCCAAGTTCCGCGCCGCCGAGTCGATCGTCCGGCAGGTGCGCGAACTCGGCACCCGGATCATCACCGACGCCGAGGTCACGCGGTTCGTCGAGGACGCGAACGGCGCGCTCGAAGCCGTCGACGTCTCGATCAAGGGCGCCGGCGAGGAGCGGCTGCCCGCCAACGCCGTCGTCGCGGCGCTCGGGTTCACCGCCGACCTCGGCCCGATCGAGAGCTGGGGCCTGGAAATCGACCACCGCGCCATCGCCGTCGACTCGACGATGGCGACCGCGCGCGAACGCGTCTACGCGGCCGGCGACGTCGCCGCGTACCCGGGGAAGGTCAAGCTGATCGCGACCGGCTTCGGCGAAGCCGCGACGGCGGTCAACAACATCGCCGTCGCGCTCGACCCGGACGCCCACCTGTTCCCGGGCCACTCCAGCAACGCCGAGTAGGTCAGGCCTTCGTCTTCTCCGCGATCCACGGCGCGTACGCGACGACGGACGTGTAGATCGACGGCGCCGAGGCGCACACCGGGTCGTTGTTGCCCGGCCGGCTGGTGACGCCGACGAGCAGCCAGTGGTCGCCCTCGCGGACGATCTCCGGACCGCCCGAGTCGCCGAAGCACGCTCCGGACTTGCCGCCGGGGTTGTCGGTGCACAGCTCGGCCGTGCCGTCGAACCCCGCCGTGCACTTCGCGCCCTCGACGATGTGCGTGTCGAGCTGCTGCAGGTTCGTCGGGATGTCGCCGCAGTCGACCTTCGGGCAGGTCTGCCCCCAGCCGAGGATCCGGGTGGCCGTGCCCGGCGCCGCGGCCGTCGCGAGCGCGATCGGCGCGGCCGCGGCCGGTGCCGCCAGCCGCAGCAGCGCGATGTCGCCCGCCGGCTTCTGGGTGTTGAACGCCGGGTTCACGACGATGCCGGCGACCTGGGCGACTTCGCCGCCCTGGCCCACGTCGTTCGTGCCCGCCCGCACGGAGATCCCGGCCGGGGTCTTGTCGAACGCGCAGTGCGCGGCCGTCACCACCCAGGTGGGGGTGATCAGCGCGCCGGCGCAGAACAGCTTGCCCGACGAGGAGTGCAACGACACCGTGAACGGGTAAGGCTGATCCGCGACGGCGCCTCCGACGATGGCGGGTTCGGCCGACGCGGTGGCGGGGACCAGGGCGAACACCAGGACCAGCAGGGCCAGTAGTCGCCTGGGCACGGAACTCCTTCTACGGCAGCGGGGGAACGACGTCGTCGTCGGGCGCGTCCAGGTGGCCGTCGAAGTTGACCGAGGAGTACGCCCGCAGCTTGTTCAGCCGGTGGTAGCCGTCGATCATTCTGACGGTCCCGGACTTGGACCGCATCACGATGGACTGCGTCGTCGCGCCGCCCTCGCGGTAGTGGACGCCGCGCAGCAGGTCGCCGTCGGTGACGCCGGTCGCGCAGAAGAAGACGTTGTCGCCGCGCACGAGGTCGTCGTTCAGCAGCACGCGGTCGAGGTCGTGGCCGGCGGCGAGGGCCTTCTCGCGCTCGGCGTCGTCCTTCGGCCACAGCCGGCCCTGCAGCTCGCCGCCGAGGCACTTCATCGCGCAGGCCGCGATGATGCCTTCGGGGGTGCCGCCGATGCCGATCAGCATGTCGACGCCGGTGGTGGGGCGGGCGGCGGCGATCGCGCCCGCGACGTCGCCGTCGGAGATGAACCGGATCCGCGCGCCGGCGTCCCGGATCTCCTTGATGATCTGCTCGTGGCGCGGGCGGTCGAGGACGCACACGGTGACGTCGCCGATGCTGCTGTTCTTCGCCTTGGCGACGCGCCGGATGTTCTCCGCGATCGGCGCGCCGAGCTCGACCTTGCCCGCCGCGTCCGGCCCGACGGCCAGCTTCTCCATGTAGAACACCGCGGACGGGTCGAACATCGCGCCGCGCTCGGCGACCGCGAGCACCGCGAGGGCGTTGGGCATGCCCTTGGCCATCAGCGTGGTGCCGTCGACCGGGTCGACCGCGACGTCGCAGTCCGGCCCGTCGCCGTTGCCGACCTCTTCGCCGTTGAACAGCATGGGCGCTTCGTCTTTTTCGCCCTCGCCGATCACCACGACCCCGCGCATCGACACCGTCGACACCAGCTGGCGCATCGCGTCGACGGCCGCGCCGTCGCCGCCGATCTTGTCGCCGCGGCCGACCCAGCGGCCCGCCGCCATCGCGGCGGCCTCGGTCACCCGGACCAGTTCCATCGCGAGGTTGCGGTCGGGCGCTTCACGACGACTCTCTGCGGTGGACATCATTGCCTCCCGGATCGTGGAACTGGCGGGTCAACAGTCTGTCAGATACCCGCCGAGTTTCCCGATGCCGAAGGCATGGCAAACGTCACTGACCGTCGCCGGTTTCGTCCTCGACGGACGCCAGAGCAGCCTCGATGCGTTCGCGGGCGCCTTCGAGATGGCGCTCACAGAGCTTCGCGAGCTTCTCGCCCTTCTCCCACAGCGCGAGCGACTGCTCGAGGGACAGACCGCCGGCTTCGAGCTCGCGGACGACCTCGACGAGGCGGTCCCGGGCCTGCTCGTAGCCGAGTTCCTCGCTGGCTGCTTCACTCACGCTGGGCGTTCTCCGACCTTCCGGCTTGGGCTGTGCGCGCACACTACCGCGCTGGCCATGGCGTGGTCGTACCCGACGAACGCCAGGGCGAACTCCTGCCCGTCACCCTCCGCGATCGCCTCTTCGAGGTTCTCCTGCGCGCCCGCGACGCGCTTGCGGTGCCCGGCGCCCTCGGCGAACCACCAGCGCGAGCCGACCTGTGTCGACGTCGCCTCGGACAGCCGCCGCAGCTGCGGCCCCAGCTCGCGGCGGGCGGCGCCACCGCAGCCGGCGAGCAGTGCCGTCCAGCACTCGGCGGCCGCCCGGTCGGTGCGCATCGCCTGGTCCAGCAGGGGACGCGCGCCCAGGCGCCGGGCCGCGTCCAGGGTGAGGGGGAGGAACGTCGCCGCCTTCAGCGTCACTCCAGTGCTCCTTCCGCCACCGCGCCGATCGCGCCGTCACCCACGCGCACGCGCAGCTGGGCACCGGCCTCGACTTCGGAGACGGAGCGGAGTACCTGGAGGTTGCCTTCGGAGTCGAGGAACTGCACGACCGCGTAGCCGCGGGCCAGCGTCGCGGCCGGGCCCAGCGCGGTCAGCCGGGCCCGTGCGCTCGCGAGCTCGGCCTGGTCCTTGGCGAGCAGCGTCAGCATGGCGCGGCGCGCGCGTTCACGGTGGACGTCGACGTCGTCCTGGCGCCGCTGGACCGGGCCGAGCGGGTCGGCCAGCGACGGGCGGCTGCGCAGCTGCGTCAGCAGGCGCGCCTGCGTGTCGACCCAGCCGTGGAGGGCGCGGCGCCCGCGGTCGCGCATCTGCCGGACCCGCTCGGTCTCCTCGCGGTGGTCCGGCACGATCCGCTTGCTCGCGTCGGTCGGCGTGGAGCAGCGCAGGTCGGCGACGTAGTCGAGCAGGGGGGTGTCGGGTTCGTGCCCGATGGCGCTGACCACCGGCGTCCCCGCGGCCGACACCGCGCGGCAGAGCGCCTCGTCGGAGAACGGCAGCAGGTCCTCGACGCTGCCGCCGCCGCGGGCGATGACGATGACGTCGATGTCGGGGTCGGCGTCCAGGATGCGCAGCGCGCGCATGACCTGCGGCACCGCCTGCGAGCCCTGCACGGCGGTGTTGATGACCTTGAACCGGACGTGCGGCCACCGCGTCTGCGCGTTGACCAGCACGTCCCGCTCGGCGGCCGACGCGCGGCCGGTGATCAGCCCGACGCCTCGGGGCAGGAACGGGATCGGCCGCTTGCGCTGCGCCGAGAAGAGCCCTTCGGCGGTCAGCAGCTTCTTGAGGCGCTCGATGCGGGCCAGCAGCTCACCGATGCCGACCGCGCGGATCTGGTCGGCGCGCAGGCTGAGCGTGCCCCGGCCGAAGAAGAACGACGGCTTCGCGTGCACGACGACGCTCGCGCCCTCGCGCAACGGCGGTTCCATCTCGCGGATCAGCCAGTTCGGGCAGGTCACGGACATCGAGACGTCCGCCGACGGGTCGCGCAGCGTGAGGAACGCGGTCTGCGTGTTCGGCCGGGAGTTGACCTGCGTGACCTGGCCTTCGACCCAGACGCTGCCGAGCCGGTGGACCCAGTCGCCGATCTTGCGCGCGACCGTGCGCACCGGCCACGGCTTTTCGGCGGTGCTCGCTTCGGTTTCGGTCACTGGCCGTTCTCTTGGCCGTCTTCCCCGGCCTGTTCGGCCTTGCGGGCGTTGGCGATCCGGCGTGACAGCATCCCGGTGAAGGACGAGCGGTCGGCGTGCGCGCGCTCGTACTCGAGGATCGTCTCGAGCTGGGCGATCGAGAGCTGGCGCAGGCGGGCCCGCAGCTGCGGGAGGGTGAGCTGGTCGTAGCCGGTCAGCCCGGCCGGGCCGTCGTACCCGCCGGCGCTGGTCCGGGGCGTCTCGCTCTTGGTCCTCTTGTCGACCTTGGGTGTGCCCGGCTTCGGCTTGGTGTCGTCTTCGTGGGGTCGTTCCGGGGCGTCTTCCTGGGCGTCGTTCTCGCCGTCGGCGTGGTCTTCGGCGAGCGCGCGTTCCTCTTCGGCCCACGGATCGCCCAGTTCCGCTTCGAGTTCGGCCGCTGACGGAATGTGACCGTTGATCTCCGAGCGCGGCTCGGGAACCTCGGCGACGGGCGCGGGGGCCGGGCGTGCGGGCGGGGCGTCGGACGGAAGGTCCTCGTCGAAGGTCGCCCAGCTGGGCGTGTCTTCGACGGGGCGCAGGCTCGACAGGGCGTTGTCGCCCTTGATCGCGAGCTCGGTGACGTGCTGCTGGACGCGCATGGAGGCCTGCAGCACCTGGCTAACCACGGTCACCGGGAGCCCGGCGAGCTGCCGGGGAAGCTCACGAACCCGCTCGGCGGTGGAGACGGCGAGGCCCGCGGCGACCCGGAGGGGGAGCGGGAATGGCTTCATGCGTCCAGCCTGCCGCATATCGGCCATCCTGCCCAACCGAACGAGTGGGTTCGGGCGCAATGCGTGACCCCGCGCACAGCACGGTAGAGGGACGAAGCTCACCCGAAAGGGACTTCAAGTTCGCTGCCGGGCTGCCCGTACCCTGGGTGGCATGAGTTCAGCGAGTCCCGGAATCGAGCCCGCGGGTACCCCGACGATCACCGGCACCGCTTCCGGCAAGCGGGTGCTGCTCGCCAAGCCCCGTGGTTACTGCGCCGGCGTCGACCGCGCGGTGATCGCCGTCGAGAAGGCCCTCGAGGTCTACGGCGCTCCGGTGTACGTCCGCAAGGAGATCGTGCACAACCGGCACGTGGTCGACACGCTGCGCGAGCGCGGCGCGATCTTCGTCGACGAGACGTCCGAGGTGCCCGAGGGCGCGCTGGTGGTGTTTTCCGCCCACGGCGTCTCCCCGATGGTGCACGCGGAGGCCGCCGACCGGAACCTGCGCACGATCGACGCGACCTGCCCCCTGGTGACGAAGGTGCACAAGGAGGTCAACCGGTTCGCGAAGGACGACTACGACATCCTGCTGATCGGTCACGAAGGCCACGAAGAGGTCGAGGGCACGGCCGGCGAGGCGCCGGACAAGGTCCAGCTGGTCGACAAGGCGGAGGACGTCGACAAGGTCGAGGTGCGCGACCCGTCGAAGGTGATCTGGCTGTCCCAGACGACGCTGTCGGTCGACGAGACGATGGAGCGCGTCGACCAGCTCCGCGAGCGCTTCCCGGGCTTGGCGGACCCGCCGAGCGACGACATCTGCTACGCGACGACGAACCGCCAGGTCGCGGTCAAGGCGATGGCGGCGGAGTGCGACCTGGTCCTGGTGGTCGGGTCCACGAACTCGTCCAACTCGAAGCGCCTGGTCGAGGTGGCCCTGAAGGCGGGGGCGCGGGCGTCGTACCTGGTCGACTTCGCGCACGAGGTCGACGAGGCGTGGCTTTCCGGCGTGACGACGGTGGGTGTCACGTCGGGGGCGTCGGTCCCGGACGAGCTGGTCATGGAGCTGCTCGCTTGGCTGGCGGAGCGGGGTTACGGCGACGTCGACGAGGTGACGACGGCGAACGAGAAGATCACCTTCGCGCCGCCGAAGGAGCTGCGGAAGGTCTGAGGTTTACGTCGGTTCGGCGGTGGGCCGCGGGTGCGGCTCGCCGCCGAACTGCGTTGGGGACTGCGGCGGCGGAGTGCGGTCTTCGATCACGTGAGTTCCGCCTGTAGTCACGCGAGTGCGGCCTTCGCGCACGCGAGTTTCGGCTCTGATCACGCGAGTTCGGTCCTCGAGCACGCGAGACCCGCCGGCGAGCACGTGATGCGCAGGAGCCCGTTTTCCAGGGCGGAAGCCGGAGTCTGACTCAGGACAGTGCCGCTG
>NZ_JBFBBQ010000136.1:0-18456 GCF_040682775.1 Amycolatopsis sp. NPDC051106
CGGCTCGCGTACCCGGAGGGTCGGTTCACGAGCCGACCGTCCAGGTACCCGAGCCGACTGTCCGGGTACGCGAGCCGACCCGTTCAGCCCACGTAGCGGCGGGCCTTCGAGTTCCGCTGGGGTTCTTCCAGCAGGCGCAGGCCGTGCTCGACGTGCGGCGGGACCACCCGGCGGTCCGCGAGCACCCACGGCAGGCCGCGGACGACCTCGAGGAGCGCCGCCGCCGTGGCCAGGTCGGCGGGCGCGGACCGCAGCACCTCGCGGCCGCGGCGGAAGACCGCCGGCCACGGGCGGCGCAGCAGGAGCGTCCACAGGGTGTTGCGGATGCCGAGGCGACGGCGGTGGCGGGGATCGCGCAGCTTCGACGGCGCGTGGTGGATCACCATGTCCTCCGCCCAGCACATCCACCAGCCGCGCGCGGCGAGGTCGAGGGCGAAGAGCTCCTCCTCGCCGCCGAGCCACATCCGCGTCGAGAAGCCGCCGACCTCCCGGAACGCGCTCACGCGCACCGCGGTCAACCCGGCCATGATGCCCAGCAGCGCCGGTCCGGGCAGCCACGACGGACCCGGCACCGGCGACTCGCGCAGCTCCGGCGTGATCGGGTCCTCGGCCAGGCCGGGTTCGACCAGGCACCGCCCGGTCACCGAGCCGAGGCCGGGGTGGGCGTCCAGGAGGTCCGCCGCCCGGGTCAGCGCGCCCGGCTGCCAGGTGGTGTCGTCGTCGCAGAACGCGACGTACGGCGTGGTCACCTCTTCGACGGCGACGTTGCGCGCCACCGCGCCGAGGTTCTCCGCCAGCCGGAACAGCCGGACGCCGGGGAACTCGCGGGCGACCATGTCGGCGGTGCCGTCGGCGGACCCGTTGTCCGCGACGAAGATCGGCGGGTCGTCCGGTAGCGACGTCATGTGCGCCAGGGTTTCCCGCAGCTGCTCACGCCGGTTGCAGGTGATGATCACGACCGAGATGCGCGCCATTCGGCGGTCCTTTCCAGTATCCGGGCCTGGTCTTCGACGTGGGCGGGCAGCACGCGGCGGGAGCTCAGCGCCCGTGGCAGCCGGGGCACCGCGCCGAGCACGGCCCGGGGGGCGGTGACGAGCGTCCGGGCGACCTCTCGGCGGCAGACGCGCGGCGGGCGCCGCAGCACGGCGATGAGCAGCCGGTTGCGCAGTTCGGCGCGGCGGCGCCAGGACGACGGCGGCCGCGACCGCGACGGGTGGTGGTGGGCGCGCAGGTGCCCGACGTAGCAGACGTCCCAGCCGCGCGCGGCCAGGTCGTAGGCCAGCAGCTGCTCTTCCGCGCCGAAGTGCAGCAGCGGGCTGAAGCCGCCCACCTGGAGGTACGCCGTGCGGCGGACGATCGCCGAGCAAGCGAGGAAGCCGAGCACGAGCGGCCCGGGCGCGCCGTCGGGGTGGCCCAGCGGGCTGCGTTCCATGTCGGGCGTCACGGGATCGTCGCGGCATTCCGGGCCGACGAGGGTGCGCGCGGCGAGGAGGCCGGTCCGCGGGTGCTCGTCGAAGATCCGTTCCGCTTCGGACAGCGCGTCCGGTGCCCACCACGAGTCGTCGTCGCTGAAGGCGACGTACGGCGTGTCGGCCACGATGACGCCCAGCGTGCGCGCGGCGGCGCCGAGGTTCTGCGGCAGCCGGATCACCCGCACGTTCCCGTACCGGCCCGCGACCTCGGCCGTGTCGTCCTCGGAAGCGTTGTCCAGCACCACGACCGGCGGCCGGGGTTCCAAAGAGGACAGCTGGGTGAGGGTGCGCGCCAGCTCCCCGGCCCGGTTGCGCGTGGCGATGACGACGGTCGTGCGCGCGCTCACCGCGATCCCGCCAGCTCGGCCACCAGCCCAGAGAGGGACGGCGTCGGCGGTGGCACCACCGTCGTGGCGAGGCACCACTTCAGGCGGGCGTCGAGCAGGGCGGTGTCCCGGACGTCCTCCGCCGCGACGACCGGCCAGCCGAGCGCCTTCCCCTGCGCGGTCACCTTCCCGCCGCCGGCCACCGGGTCGACGGCGACGACCGGGACCCCGGCCTTCAGCCCGAGCACCAGGCCGTGCAGCCGCGTGGTGACCACAGCGTCCAATTTGGACACCAGGGAGACGAACTGGTCCGGCGTGGCGCACCGCTGCCAGTCCTCGTGCGCCAGCCTCGTGTCCACGGGCACGCGCGCGCAGTCCAGGCCGGCGACCCAGCCGGTCAGCGCCTCGTGAACTTCGCGGTGCCGCCCCGCGCCGCCGTACTCCGGCTGGTGCGGCGCGAGGACCACGCCGAGCACCGGTGTCTTCGAGACCGGCGCGGCCAGGGAAAGGTCCGGGGTGACGCCGTCGTCGCGGGGGAAGACCCGGTGGAACCCGGTCACGGCGGGGTCTTCCGGGTCGGGCACGCTCACCCCGGCCGCGATCCGGCGGCAGGCCGCGTACCGCTCGTGCAGCGAACGCAGCTGCGGCCCGTGCACCGGGCCGCAGGCGAACACCACGTGGGTGTAGTCCTCGGGTGGCGCGTCGGGCAGGTGCCGGGCGCCGGGGCGGAAGCCGGGGCTCCACGCGACGTCGTGGTCGATCCCCGCCTCGGTCAGCGCGGCTCCCACCGCGCGCAGGCTGAGGACGTCCCCCGCGGTCGCTTCGCCGTGCAGGAAACTGGCCCATCCGGTGAGCAGAACTCGCATGCGTGCCGCGTACCCGCTCGAGGGAGCCTTACACGGGTTTGCGGCCGGAGCCGCCGGGTAGCCGGATCGGCATGACGAATCCGGGAGTGACCAGGCGGT
Organism: Amycolatopsis sp. NPDC051106; assembly: GCF_040682775.1. Lineage (NCBI taxonomy): Bacteria > Bacillati > Actinomycetota > Actinomycetes > Pseudonocardiales > Pseudonocardiaceae > Amycolatopsis > Amycolatopsis sp. NPDC051106. Next base: position 2,764 of record NZ_JBFBBQ010000136.1, read on the forward strand.
TCGAGCGTGCGGTGGTGACCGGGGGTGCCGGCTTCGTCGGCGCGCACCTGTGCGAGCTGCTGCTCGAAGAGGGCCTCGAGGTGATCGCCGTGGACAACCTCGTGACGTCCTCGGCGGACACCCTCGACGACCTGCGCCGCCACGAGCGGTTCCGGTTCGTGCGCCACGACGTCACGCAGCCGATGCCGCTGAACTGCGGGGCCGACGTCGTGTTCCACCTGGCCTCGGCCGCGTCGCCCCGCGACTACCTGGCCCTGCCGCTGGAAACGCTGCGCGCCGGCTCGTACGGCACCGAGCACGCGCTCGATCTCGCCCACCGCGACGGTGCGCGGTTCGTCCTCGCGTCCACCAGCGAGGTGTACGGCGATCCGCTGGAACACCCGCAGCGCGAAGGGTACTGGGGCAACGTCAACCCGATCGGGCCGCGCAGCGTCTACGACGAAGCCAAGCGCTACGCCGAAGCACTCACCTCTGCCTACCGCCGCGAACACGGCGTCGACACCGGGATCGCGCGGATCTTCAACACCTACGGCCCCGGCATGCGCGCCCACGACGGCCGGATGATCCCGGCGTTCCTCGACCAGGCCCTCAAGGGCGAACCCATCACGGTCACCGGGACCGGCGAGCAGACCCGGTCCATCTGCTACGTCGAAGACACCGTCCGCGGCCTCCTGGACCTCGCGCGGTCGGGGCATCCCGGGCCGGTCAACATCGGCAACCCGCACGAGCTGACGGTCCGTCAGGTCGCCGAACGGATCAAGGAGATCACCGGGTCCGGTTCGCCCATCGAGGAGATCGACGCCGTCGTCGACGACCCCCAGCGCCGCTGCCCCGACATCTCTCTCGCGCGGGACGTCCTGGGCTGGGAACCGAAGGTCGACGCCGACGACGGTCTCCGTCGCACAGCGGCGTGGTTCCGGCGGGCGCCGTCGCGCTGAGTAGCGACGCCCAGGGCTTTTGCCGTCAATCGTTTATGAGTGACTTCGCCGGGTAGCGCTATAGGCGAACGCGGACGGCACGAGGTCCGCACCGGAACGCCAGAGGCAGGTCGATGCGCATACTCGGGATCAACGCCGTTTTTCACGACCCGGCCGCGGCTTTGGTCGTGGACGGCGAAATCGTCGCCGCGGCCGAAGAGGAACGCTTCAGCCGCCGCAAGCACGGCAAGCAGGCCGTCCCGTTCTCCACTTGGGAGCAGCCGGCCCAGGCCGCGGCCTGGTGCCTCGAACAGGCCGGACTGACCGCGAAGGACCTCGATGCCGTCGGTTACTCCTACGACCCCGCACTGGTCGAACCCGGTCTGGCCGGCCACGACCCGAGCGGTGAGGAACTGCGGACCGAGTTCGCGAAACGGGCCCCGCTGTTCCTCAAGTCCGCTCTGCCCGGTTTGGATCCCGGCATCGTCCGGTTCGTCCGCCACCACGTCGCGCACGCCGCGTCGGCCGCGCTCGCCGCGCCGTTCGGGGACTGCGCCGTGCTCGTCGCCGACGGCCGCGGTGAAAGCACGTCCTACCTGGCCGGTGAGTACCGCGACGGCCGGTTCAAGGAGCTGGCGGCGCAACGGCTTCCGCATTCGCTCGGCCTGCTCTACGAAGACCTGACCGAGCACCTCGGCTTCGCCCGCTCCAGCGACGAGTACAAGGTGATGGCGCTGGCCTCCTACGGCAAGCCCGAGTACCTCGACGCACTCTGCGAACACGTGCACGTCACCGGCGACGGCGGCTTCCGCGCCGCCGGCGTCGACCTGGCGGCGCTGGCCCCGCGCCGCGAAGCCGGCGAGGAGCTCACCCGCCGGCACGCCGATCTCGCCGCGAGTGTCCAGAAAGTCCTCGAGGACATCCTGCTGGAGCTCACGGACTGGCTGCACGACCGCACCGGCCAGCGCGATCTGGCGCTGGCGGGCGGGATCGCGCTCAACTGCGTCGCCAACACCCGCCTGCACGCCGAGGGCCCGTTCGACCGGATCTGGGTGCAGCCCGCGGCGGGCGACGCGGGCACCGCGCTCGGCGCGGCCCTGCAGCTGGCCGCCGACGCGGGCGAGCGCGGCGCACCCATGGGCGACGCCGGCCTCGGTCGCGGCTGGACCGACGAAGAACTCGAAGAGATCCTCGTCAAGGCGAAACTGCCCTACGAGCGTCCCGCCGACGTCGCCGAGGCGGTGGCCGAAGCACTGGCGAACGACGAGGTCGTCGCCTGGTTCCAGGGCCGCGCCGAGTTCGGGCCGCGCGCGCTGGGGCACCGGTCGCTGCTGGCCCACCCGGGCCGCAAGGCGAACCTCGAGCGGCTCAACGACGTCAAGGGCCGCGAGCAGTTCCGCCCGGTGGCGCCGATGGTGCGGGCCGAACGGGCGGCGGACATCTTCACCCGCGGCCCGCTTCCCAGCCCGTACATGCTTTTCGTGCACGACGTCGCCGACGGCTGGCGCGACCGCATCCCGGCCGTCACGCACGTCGACGGCACCGCCCGGGTCCAGACCGTCGAAGAGCGCGAAAACCCCGTGCTCGCCCGGATGCTCGCCGGGTTCGAACGGCGCACCGGCCTGCCGGTCGTGATCAACACCAGCCTCAACACCGCGGGCCGGCCGATGGTCGACTCGCCGCGCGACGCGCTCGAGTGCTTCGGCTCCGCGCCCGTCGACCTGCTCGCGCTGGGGCCGTTCGTGCTCCGGCGTCCCCGTCCGACCCGAACCGGCGCGGCGTCGCCGGAGGAGAAGGAGGTGCCGTGATGGAAGACCATCTCGCCGCGTTGGCCGAAGCCGCCCGGCGGACCCGGGAATCCGCTCCCACGATAACCGCGTGGGGACGGCACCTCGCCGGCGTGTTCGAGGCCGGCGGCCGGCTGCTCGCCTGCGGCAACGGCGGCAGCGCGGCCGAGGCCCAGCACCTGACCAGCGAGCTCGTCGGCCGGTTCCGCCACGAACGGCGGCCGCTCTCGGCGATCGCGCTGCACGCGGACACGTCCGCGACCACGGCCATCGTCAACGACTACGGCGACCACGAGCTCTTCGCCCGCCAGGTGCACGCCCACGGGCGCCCGGGCGACGTCCTCGTCTGCCTCTCCACCAGTGGCAGCAGCCAGAACGTCGTCGCCGCGGCGAAGGCCGCGCACGAACTGGGCGTCACGACCTGGGCCTTGACCGGGCCCGCGCCGAACCCCCTCGCCGCGTTGTGCGACGACGCCGTGACGGTCGAAGCGCCGACCGTCGCGACCGTGCAGGAGATGCACCTGGCGCTGGTGCACGGGTTGTGCGCGGCGCTCGACGACGCGCTCGGGGTGACGGCGTGAAGCCGCTGGTCGTCCTGGGCGACACGCTGCTCGACGTCGACGCCGAAGGCACCGCCGACCGGTTGTGCCCGGAGGCGCCGGTGCCGGTGGTCGACCTGACCGCGCGGCGCCGCCGCCCGGGTGGGGCCGGGCTCGCGGCCCTGCTGGCCGCCCGGTCCGCGGCCGAGGTCGTGCTGGTCACGCCGCTGGGGGACGACGAAGGCGGCCACGCGCTCACCGGCCTGCTCGAACCGGACGTCACCGTGCTGCCGCTGCCGCTGCGCGGCACGACGGTGTGCAAGACCCGGATCCGCGCCGGCGGGCAGTCGTTGCTGCGCCTGGACTCCGGCGACGGCACGGCCACCGCCGACCCGCCACCGGACCGGGCGCGCGAGGTCCTGGCGGACGCCGGCGCGATCCTCGTCGCCGACTACGGCCGCGGCGTGACGCGCAACCCGCACCTGCGGCGGATCCTGCGCGAACTGTCCGAGGAGATCCCGGTGGTCTGGGACCCGCACCCGCGCGGCGCCCAGCCGGTGCCGGGCACCCGGCTGGTCACCCCGAACCTCGCCGAAGCGCGCACCGTGCTCGCCGGGCACGAGGAACCGGCCGAGCTGGCCAAGCTGCTGCGCGGGCACTGGCTCGCCGGCGCGGTCGCCGTCACCGTCGGCGCCCGCGGTGCCGTGCTCGCCGACGGTCTCGGCGAAACGGCCGTGCCGGTTCCGTCCGCGGCGCGGGCGCCGGGGCACTCCGCACCGGACACGTGCGGTGCGGGCGACCGGTTCGCCGCCGCGGCCACGGCTGCCCTGCTCGACGGCGCGGACACGACCGAGGCCGTCGCGACGGCGGTCGAGGCGGCCGCCCGGTTCGTCGCCGACGGCGGGGCCACGGCACTGTCCACGAACGACGGTCCGGTGGCGGACCCGCAGCCGGCCACGGACGCCTTCGGGCTCGCCGAGCGCGTCCGGGAGCGCGGCGGCCGGCTGATCGCCACCGGCGGCTGCTTCGACCTGCTGCACCCCGGCCACGTGAGCCTGCTGCGGCAGGCGCGCGCCCTGGGTGACGCGCTCATCGTCTGCCTGAACTCCGACGCGTCGGTGCGGGCCCTCAAGGGTCCCGGCCGCCCGCTGGTGCGGGACCGCGACCGGGCGCGCCTCCTGACGGCACTGTCCTTTGTGGATGCTGTCGTCGTGTTCGACGAGGCCTCCCCCACCGCCGTCCTGGAGCGGCTGCGCCCGGACGTGTGGGTCAAGGGCGGCGACTACGCGCAGGCGGATCTCCCCGAACGTCAAGTCGTCGAGCGGCACGGCGGTGAGGTCGTGCTCGTCCCGACCGTCCCGGGCTACTCGACGTCCCGGCTGGTCGCCGCCGCGGCCGGCGCCTGAAACCCCCGACTTCCCAAGGAGTGCGATGCGACCCCTCGGCAACGTCCTGATCACCGGTGGTGCGTCCGGCCTCGGTGCCGCCACCGTCGACGCCGTCCGCAAGGCGGGTGGCACCCCGTACATCCTCGACCGCGTCCGCCCCGACGACCCGGCCGAATACGTCGAAGCCGACCTGACCGACACCGCCGCGACCGAGGCCGCGGTGCGTGAGCTGGCCGGGCGCGCGGGCGGCCTGGACGGTGTCTTCACCGCCGCCGGCACCGATGCCTGCGGACCGCTCGGCTCGGTGTCCACGGAGGACTGGGAGCGCGTGGTCAAGGTGAACCTGTTCGGCACGGCCGCGGTCGTCCGGGCCGCGCTGCCCTTCCTGGAACGTTCGCACGGCACCGTCGTGACCGTCGCGTCCACCTTGGGCATCAAGGCCGTGAGCGACGCGACCGCCTACTGCGCCTCGAAGTTCGGCGTCGTCGGGTTCACCCGCGCGCTGGCCGCCGAGCTGGCCGGGCGGGTCGGCGTCACGCTCCTGATCCCCGGCGGCATGTGGACGCACTTCTTCGACGACCGCACCGACCAGTACAAGCCGCCGCCGGACGCGAAGCTCAACCAGCCCGAAAACGTCGCGGCCACCGTCGTCTTCGCGCTGCAGCAGCCGCCCGGCTCGGAGGTCCGCGAGCTGGTCGTGTGCGGTTCGGAGGAGGGGTCGTGGCCGTGAGCTCCGCGGTCCTGGTGCTGCGCGCGCTCGGGCTCGGCGATCTGCTGACCGCCGTCCCCGCGCTGCGGGCGCTGCGGGCCGCGTACCCGGACGACCGCCTGGTGCTGGCCGCGCCGGAGGGGCTGCGCGACCTGGTCGAGCTGATCGACGCGGTCGACGAGCTGCTGCCGACGCCCGGGCTCGGCGAGCTGGCTTGGCCGGGACCGCCGCCGAGGCTGGCGGTGAACCTGCACGGCAGCGGCCCGGAAAGCGTCCACGACCTGCTGGCCGCCGACCCCGGCGAGCTGCTGACCCACCGGCACCCCGACTTCCCCGACGTGGCGGGCCTCGAGTGGCGCGACGACGTGCACGAGGTCGACCGCTGGTGCCGGCTCGTCGAGTACGCCCACCACCCGGCGGACCGCACGGCGCTGCGGCTGCCCGTGCCCCCGGGCCCGAGCCCCGCCCCGGACGCCGTCGTGGTGCACCCCGGCGCGGCGTTCCCCGCCCGGCGCTGGCCGCCCGAGCGGTTCGCCGGCGTGGTCGGCGCGCTGGCCGCGGCCGGGCACCGCGTCGTGCTCACCGGCAGCGCCGCCGAACGCGATCTGGCCCGCTCGATCGCCGATCGGGCCGGCCTCGGCGAAGACGCGGTGCTCGCCGGGCGGACCGACCTGGCGGAACTGGCCGCACTGGTCGCCGGGGCGGCGCTCGTCGTGTGCGGGGACACCGGCGTCGGGCACCTCGCGACCGCGTTCGGCACGCCGTCGGTGCTGCTGTTCGGCCCGACCCCGCCGCGCCTGTGGGGCCCGCCGCCGGAGGCCCGCCAGCACGTCGTGCTGTGGGCCGGCAACGTCGGCGACCCGCACGGCGAAGAGCCCGACGGCGGCCTGCTGCTCCTCGGCGAGGAGCGCGTGCTCGCCGCGACCCGCTCGGCGCTGGAAGCGCGGGTGCCGCATGGCTGAGCACATCGGCATCGTCGGCGCCGGCTACGTCGGCCTGACCAGCGCCGCGTGCTTCGCGCGGCTCGGCCACCGGGTGACCTGCGTGGACGCCGACGAGTCCAAAGTGGACGCGTTGCGCCGGGGCGAGGTGGCCATCGCCGAGCCCGGCCTGCCCGAACTGGTCCGCCAGGGCCGCGAGGACGGGACGCTCACCTTCACCGATGCCCAAGCCGAGCTGTACGGCGCCGGCATCGTGTTCCTCTGCTTGCCGACGCCGCCCGACCGCGACGGCCGCCCCGACCTCGGTGTCCTCGAAACGGTCGTGCCGCAGCTCGGCCGGCTGCTGCGGCCCGGCTGCGTGATCGTCACCAAGTCGACCGTCCCGGTCGGCACCGCGGCCCGGCTGCCCGGCCTGCTCGGCCGGGACGACCTGCCGGTCGTGGCCAACCCCGAGTTCCTCCGGGAAGGCCACGCCGTCGAGGACTTCCTGCACCCGGACCGGGTCGTGGTGGGCGCCGACCCGCCGGAGTCCGCCGCCGCGCGCCGCGTCGCGCGTCTCTACGAGCCGACCGGCGCTCCGCTCGTCGCGACCGACTCGGCCAGCGCCGAGCTCGCGAAGTACGCGAGCAACGCGTTCCTGGCGGTGAAGCTGTCCTACGTGAACGTCCTGGCCGAACTGAGCGAGCGGTTCGGCGCCGACGTCCGGGAGGTCGCCCGCACGATGGGCCTCGACGCGCGGATCGGCCCGGAGTTCCTCGCCCCCGGCCCGGGCTGGGGCGGCTCGTGCCTGCCGAAGGACACTTCGGCGCTGCTGCACGCGGCCGAGTCGGCCGGGGTCGAGTTCGGCATCCTGCGCGACGCGGTCCGCGTCAACGCCCGGCAACGCGCCCGGGTCGTGCGGGCCGTGCGCGAAGCGGTCACCGGGTCGGCGGCGGGCTCCCTCGCCGGCGCCCGGATCGGCCTGCTGGGCCTGGCGTTCAAGGCCGGCACGGGCGACCTGCGCGACTCGCCGGCCCTGGCGGTGGCGGCCGACCTCGCCCGGGCGGGTGCGGAGCTGACCGCGCACGACCCGGCGGTCGGGGCCGTGCCGGGCCTGGACACCGTCCAGGTGGTGGACGACCCGTACCTGGTGGCGAAGGACGCCGCCGCGCTGGTCGTGCTCACCGAATGGCCGCAGTTCCGGGACCTCGACTGGGCCCGGCTGGCCGCGTCGGCCGCGCACGCGGTCGTCATCGACACCCGCAACCTGCTCGATCCCGACGCTCTCGCCGCCGCCGGCTTCACGCACCTCGGCGTCGGCACCCACCCACGGAGGCAGTCATGACCCTGCGCGTCCTCGCGCTGACCTGCACGCTCAAGCCGTCGCCGGCGAAGTCGAGCAGCGACCTCATCGCGCGCCAGCTGCTCGACCTCTTCGCCGAGCAGGGCGTGCCCGGCGAGCTGGTCCGCGTGGTCGACCACGACGTCCGCCCGGGCGTCGAGGCCGACATGGGCTCGGGTGACGAGTGGCCGGAGATCCGCCGCAAGATCGCCGCCGCGGACATCCTGCTGGTCGCCACCCCGACGTGGGTCGGGCACATGTCGAGCGTCGCGCAGCGCGTCCTCGAACGGCTGGACGCCGAGCTGTCCGAAACGGACGACGAGGGCCGGCCGGCGATGTTCGGCAAGGTCGCGGTGGCGGCGGTGGTCGGCAACGAGGACGGCGCCCACAAGATCATCGCGGATCTGTTCCAGGCGCTGAACGACACCGGCTTCACGGTGCCCGCGCAGGGCGCCACGTACTGGAACGGCGAAGCCATGCAGGGTGGCGATTACCAGGACCTCGACGAGACGCCGAAGGCCGTGGCCTCCACGAACGCGACGCTGGTCCGCAACGCCGTCCACCTGGCGAACCTGCTCGGAGCGCAGCAGTACCCGGCGTCCTGACTACTCCTTTCGAGTGACCCCGCTGCTCCGGACGAGTGTGTCCTGTGTCATGGGGTAGTCGGTCGGGACCATCCACCGTCAGGGGGCACCATGCCGAACCGAATGATGATCAGCCGCGACAGTAAACCCATCCCCTGCGAGGAGTGCGGGCTGCCCGCGCTGCACGTCGCCCGGCTGGTCGCCGCCGACGGCAGCCTGCTGGGCCAGACCATGGTGTGCACGGCCTGCCGCCGCCACCGTTCCGAAGCCGAAGCCGTGCCGGTGCCGTAACTCGCTGCGGGCGCAGCCCCGGCTCCCACCGGTGTGGTGCGCGGCACCCACACGACCGCGCCCCGGCCCGGTCGTCGCGCACCTCCGCAACTCGCAGTGAATGACTCATTCCTGGCGTCCAGCGCCAGGAATGAGTCATTCACTGCATCGGCGACCCCTGGGCGATCAGCGGTTTTCCAGCTTCTCCACCAGCAGCCGCGCCGGGAGCGTCATCGTGCCCAGGCCGAGCCGGGCGGGGACGCCGTCTTCCTCCGCCGTCACCAGCCGCTCCTCCAGCTCCTCCAGCAGCGCACGGCACTCCTCCAGGTCGACCGGCTCGCCGGCCACCGCCACCGCCTGCACGGCGCCGGCCAGCAGGTGCACCAGGTTCGCCAGCGACTCCCGCGCGTCCGGCCACGGGTACTCGAACGGGTGCTCTTCGCGCCGCGCCGCCGTGGTGCTCACCGCGGCGAGCAACTGGGACACCGCGGGCCACAACGCGATGAGCGTCCGAAGGGGACGTTCGTGGCGTGCGCCCGCCTTCGGGTGGCGGCGGCGCAGGTTGAGCAGCCGCCCTTCCCGGGTCAGGCCGACGGCCTCCTCGGCCGCCAGCACCTGGCTCCGCGTGTCCTGCGCCTTCGACCACAGCTCGTCGAGGTTCCCCGGCTCGTCGCGGCGGACCACGTCGGACAGCGACTCCAGGAGGTCCGCCAGCGCCGTCGCGAGCCGGTCGGCCGCCGTGGCCAGTCGCTCGCCGTAGAGCGGCGGGAAGATCAGCGTGTTCACCGCGACGCCGATGGCCGCGCCCAGCGCCGTCTCCAGCAAGCGGTCGCCCATCAGCGCCAAGTCCCGCGCGGTGCCGTAGGAAACCAGCAGCATGCCGGTGACGCCGACCCAGACCCCCGCGTCCCCGAAGCGCCGCCAGCTCCCCGCGAGCAGGCCCACGAACACGACGACCGCCAGCGCGACCGCCTGCGCCGGGATCAGCTGGCCGGCCACGGCCGCGAGGAGCACGCCCGTGGCCACCGAGCCGACCTGCTGGATCCACCCGCGCAGCGAGCGGTACACGGTCGCTTCCACCAGGAAGATGGCCGCGTACGGGGCGAGGAACGGCTGCGGCAGCTTCAGCACCAGCGTCGCCAGCAGCCACGCCGCGGTCGCCGCCAGCGTGGCCTTGGCCGTCTGGACGACGATCCGGCGTTCGCGGCCCGGCACCCGCAGAGCGCGGGCCAGCCAGCCCACCGGAGTGCGGTCGTGCCGGTCGGTGTCCACCGGCGGGAACGCGGCGGCGAGACCGCGCTTGACGTCTTCCCCCGCTTTCAGCCGGAGTGCGCGGGCCCGGTCACGCCGTCCGGTCATGCGGGCGGAGCGAGGTGCACGAGCTTCGTCTGCGTCAGCTCGTCGAGCAGCTCGGGCCCGTAGCCGTAGCCGTTCCCGCTGCGGCCGCGCGGGTGCGCCGCCCCGCCGGGCGCGCCGCCGAAGACGTTGTTGACCTTGACCGTCCCGGCGGGCAGCTCCCGCCAGGCGCGCTGGGCGTGCGCCATCGACGCGGTGAGCGCGGTCGCCGCGAGCCCGTACTCGCCCTTCGCGGCTTCGGCGAGTGCCTCGTCGAAGTCCGCGACGACCTGCACCGGGGCCACCGGGCCGAACGTCTCCTCGGTCATCACCCGCAGGCCGGACGCGCACCCGGTGAGCACGGTGGCCGGGTAGTGCGCGCCGGGGCCGTCCGGCACCGCTCCCCCGGTGAGCAGCCGGGCGCCGCGCGCGACGGCGTCCTCGACGTGCGAGTGCACGTGGTCGCGGTGCCGCCGGTCCACCAGCGGGGCGAGGGTCCGCGCCTCGGCCTCCTTGACCAGCGCGGCCAGGAACGGCTCGGCCACGGCTTCGCAGACGTAGATCCGCTCGACGGCGACGCAGATCTGGCCCGAGTTGGCGAACGCGCCCAGTGCCGCCTGGCTCGCGGCCCACTCCGGGTCGACGTCCGCGTCGACGACGAGCGGATCGTTGCCGCCGTTTTCGAGCAGCGTCTTCGCGCCGGTCGCGGCCGCGCTCGCGGCGATCGACCGGCCGGTCGCGGTGCTGCCGACGTGGGCGATGACGTCGACGTCGTCGCGCATCGCCAGGATCGCGCCGACGCCGCCGTCACCGTGCAGCGTCTGCAGCACCCCACCGGGCAGCACGCCGGACAGGACCTCGCCGAGCAGCTGCCCGGTGTGCGGCGCGCGCTCACTCGGCTTGTGCACCACGGTGTTGCCGGTCGCCAGGGCCGCGCCGAGCAGCCCGCAGGCGACCGCGACCGGGTCGTTCCACGGGGTGAGCGCGACGACCACGCCGCGCGGCTCGGGCACCATGAGGTCCGTCGCGCCCGCGTCGCCGAGCAGGCTGCGCCCGCGGTGGACCGGGCCGAGCTCGGCGTACTGGTCGAGGGTTCCCGCGCCCGCCATGACGCCTTCGCGAGCTTCGTCGCGCGGGCGCCCGGTCTCCGCTTCGTTGGCCGCGGCCAGCTCGCCGGCGTTGGCGCGCAGGCGTTCGGCCGCGGTGTGCAGCAGCGCTCCCCGTTCCGCCGCCGGAGTTCGCGCCCACGCCGCCTTGGTCTGGTTCGCCAGCGCCAAGGCGGCGGCGATTTCGTCTTCGCCGGCGGCGGGCACGCTGCCCACCACGCTGTCGTCGGCCGGGTTCCGGATTTCGATCGTCCCCGCGGTCATCCGCACCTCCTTCGTCTCCTCGTCCGGTTACCCGCGCGCTCGCGATCGACACGCCGTTTGACCGGTCCCGCCGCGGGTAGCCCACTGCGGTGACTGCTTCGCTCGACTACACCGTGGTGATCCCCACGACGGGCCGGGAGACCCTTCGGCCACTGCTGGAAACGCTGCTCACCGGCGAGGGTCCGCGGCCGGCCGCGATCCTCGTCGTCGACGACCGCCCCGACGGGTCCGAACTGGACGTTCCCGGCGGCGTCCGCGTCCTGCGGTCCGGGGGGCGGGGTCCGGCGGCCGCGCGGAACCTCGGCTGGCGCACGGCGGAGAGCGAGTGGATCGCGTTCGTCGACGACGATGTCGTGCTCGCTCCCGACTGGCCCCGGCAGCTGGGCGAGGACCTGCTGTTCCTGCCGCCCGAGGTGGCCGCCTCCCAGGCCCGGATCACGGTCCCGCTGCCCGCGGACCGCCGTCCCACCGACGACGAGCGCGGCACCGCGGGCCTCGAGCACGCTCGGTGGATCACCGCGGACATGGCGTACCGGCGCAGCGCGCTCGTCGAGGCCGGCGGCTTCGACGAGCGGTTCCCGCGCGCGTTCCGCGAAGACTCCGACCTCGCCCTGCGCGTCGCCGAAGCCGGCCACCGGATCGACCGGGGCGAGCGGCTGACGACCCACCCGGCCCGCCGGGCCGGGTTCTTCTACAGCCTGAAAGCCCAGCGCGGCAACGCGGACAACGCGCTGATGCGGTACAAGCACGGCGTGCTGTGGCGCCAGCGCACCGGAGCCGGCCAGGGCCGGCTGGGGCTGCACGCACTGTCCACAGTGGCCGGACTGGCCGCACTCGCGCTCCCCCTACTGCGGCAGCGCGGGAAGGCGACGCTCGCCGCCGGGATCTGGGCCGGGCTCACGGCCGAGTTCGCCACCCGCCGGATCCTGCCGGGCCCCCGGACCCCGGGCGAGGTGGCCCGGATGGTCGTCACCAGCGCGCTCATCCCGCCGGCCGCGTGCTACCACCGGATCCGCGGGGAGATCGCGGCCCGGCGCCCGAAGCCGCCGGTCGCGGTGCTGTTCGACCGGGACGACACGCTGATCGTCGACGTCCCCTACCTGAACGACCCCGACGGCGTCCGGCCGGTGCCCGGCGCGGTCGAGCTCGTCCGGGGCCTGCGGGACCGCGGCGTCCCGGTCGGCGTGGTGAGCAACCAGTCGGGAGTCGCGAAGGGACTGATCACCCCCGACCAGCTCGCCGCGGTGAACGCCCGGGTCAAGGAGCTGTTCGGCCCGTTCGGCACCTGGCAGGTGTGCGTCCACGACGACGGCGACGGCTGCGCCTGCCGCAAGCCCGCGCCCGGCATGGTCCTGCGCGCGGCCGGCGAACTGGGCGTCGACCCGGCGTCCTGCGTGGTCATCGGCGACACCGGGGCCGACGTCGACGCCGCGCTCGCCGCCGGCGCCCGCGCGGTGCTGGTGCCGACGGCACGCACGCTCGAACCCGAGATCGCCCGCGCGCGCCGGCACGCCGCGGTCGCGCGGGACCTGTCCGAGGCGTTGCGCGTCGCCGGGGTCGCCGGATGAGCCGCGTGCTCGTCGCGCGCCAGGACAACCTCGGGGACGTCCTGCTCGCCGGGCCCTGCATTCGCGCGGTCGCCACCCGCGCGTCCCACGTGACCCTGCTGGCCGGGCCCCGCGGCCGTGCCGCGGGTGACCTGCTGCCCGGCGTCGACGAGGTCGTCACCTGGACGGCACCGTGGATCGACCCCGAGCCACCGCCGGTGACCGCCGAGGACACCGGTGAGTTCGTCGCGTTGATCCGGTCGAAGTCGTTCGACCGGGCGCTGATCCTGACATCGTTCCACCAGTCGCCCCTGCCGCTGGCGCTGCTGCTGCGGCAGGCGGGAGTGCCGTGGATCGGGGCGATCTCCGAGGACTACCCGGGCAGCCTGCTCGACCTGCGGCACCGCGTCGAAGGCGACCCGCCGGAACCGCTCCGCATGCTCTCGCTCGCCGAGGCCGCGGGGTACGCGCTGCCGCCGGACGACCACGGCGCCCTCGCCCTGCGGCGCCCGCTGCCGGACGTCACCCGGCTGACCGGCGGCGGCGCGTACGTCGTCGTGCACCCGGCCGCGTCCGTGCCCGCGCGGCAGCCCTCGCCGTCCTGGACCCGGCGGGTGGTTCGCGCGCTGGCCGCCGAAGGGCACCGCGTGCTCGTGACGGGCGCGCCGGGCGAAGCCCACCTCACCGCGAACGTGGCCGGAGCGTCCGGGGTGAACCTCGGCGGCCGGACGTCGCCGGCCGAGCTGGCGGCGGTGCTCTCCGGCGCGCAGGTGGTCGTCGCCCCCAACACCGGGCCCGCGCACCTCGCCGCGGCGGCGGGCACCCCGGTGGTGTCGCTGTTCGCACCGGTCGTGCCGGCCGCGCGCTGGGCACCCTACGGCGTCCCGGTCGTGCTGCTCGGCGACCAGCGCGCGCCGTGCCGGGACAGCCGGGCCCGCGTCTGCCCGGTGCCGGGGCACCCGTGCCTCGAGGGGATCGACCCCGCCGACGTCTGCCGCGCGGTGACCGAGCTCGGGGCGGTCGCCCCACCCCGGGCGGAGATGTCTTCTCTCCTCTGAAGTTTCCCCGCGCTCCGGTGCGGGTACCCGCACCTCCATGTCCACATCGGACACCCGGCCGCGCCGCGGGCACCCCGAAGAACCGGTGACCACGGTGTACAGCTGGCGCGCCAAACCGGACCGGGTCGGCGAGTTCGCGGAGTGGGCGCGCGGGGCGACCGCCGAGGCGGCCCGCTACCCGGGCAACCTCGCGGCGACGGTCGTGCACAACGAGGACAGCCGCGACTTCCACGTCGTCCACCAGTTCGCGACCCGCCGCGACCTCCGGAACTGGCTCGACTCGCCGGAGCGGCAGAAGTGGCTGCGCCACGCCCGGACCCTGGCCGCGACCAAGACGGCGCAGCAGCACCGGACGGGCCTCGAGACGTGGTTCCACGTCCCGTCCGAGGCGACCGCGACGATGAAACCCCCGCCCCGCTGGAAGATGTGGCTGATTTCGCTGGTCTCGGTCTACCCGCTGGTGCTGGCGTTCCAGGCTTGGGTGGTGCCGATGACAGCGTCCTGGCCACTGTGGCTGCGGGCGGCGCTGTTCCCGGTGGTCCTGCTGACCACGATGACGTACGGAGTGATGCCGGCGGTGACCCGGCTGCTGCGCCGGTGGCTGTGACGGTCCGGGCGGGCGGCACCCCCGCCCGGACCGCGCCTGCGTCAGCCGCCGATCTCCTTGCTCACGCCGCTCGGCCCCTCGTAGGTGCGGTCGGGCAGGCCCCGCACGATCTCGAGGGTGTCCTTGTCGGCGCCGTTGCGCTCGGCGGCGCTGACGAGGTCGTCGCGCTGGGCCGGGTAGTCCACACCGGAGAGGTACTTCTGCAGTTCGATCGGGTTCGGCTTGCTCACGGGGTTCTCCTTCCGTCCGGGGAACGGCGCGGTTACCCCGGCGACCGCCGGACACACGCTCCGACCGGCACTGGTTGTGCCCGGCCGGACGATCCCTGGCCGCCCCACCGCGCGTTTAGGCCCGGAACGGCGTGGTAGCCGCCGGCGAACGAGAGGAGAGGCCCATGTCCCTTCCGGCGCCATTACCCGCCGAAGCCGCTTCGCCGCGACGCGCCGTCGTGACCGGCGCCGACTCCGGCATCGGCCGGGCGGTGGCCGTCGCCCTCGCCGGCGGCGGCCTGGACGTCGGCATCACCTACCACTCCGATGCTGACGGCGCCGCAGAAACCGCCGCCGAAGTCCGTTCGCGGGGCGTGGCGGCGTACGTGCGCAAGCTCGACCTGACCGAGCTGCCCGGCGCCGCCGACGTCGTCGACGCGTTCGCCGGCGACCTCGGCGGGATCGACGTCCTCGTCAACTGCTCGGGCACCGGCAGCAGCCAGCGCGTGCTCGACCTCGACTACGAGAAGTGGCGTGAAGTCCTCGACGTCGACCTCGACGGTGTCTTCCTGCTGTCGCAGCGCGCGGCGCGGCACATGATCGACGCCGGACACGGCGGCCGCATCATCACCATCACCAGCGTCCACGAGCACATCCCGCGCGTCGGCGCGGCGCCCTACTGCGCCGCCAAGGCCGGAGCGGGCGCACTGACCCAGGTGCTCGCGATGGAGCTGGCCGAGCACGCCATCACCGTGAACTCGGTGGCGCCGGGCGAGATCTCGACGCCGATGACCGGGCAGGCCGACGCCGATCCGCGGCAGCAGCAGCGGCCCGGCATCCCGCTCGGCCGCACCGGCCACGCCACCGAGGTGGCGGCCGCCGTCGCGTTCCTGGCGACTCCCGCGGCCGGGTACATCACCGGTACGTCGCTCGTCGTCGACGGCGGCCTGCTCCTCATGGGCGCTCAGCACGGCACGGCCCACGACGGGCACGACTGGCGCTCGCCCTGAGACCATCCCGAACGCTTCGCGCAACCGGCTTTCGGACGTCACGGGCTGCAAGACGGTCATCGAGGCTCTTTCACGATCGGTGAACGCAGGGCCCGCACTTC
>NZ_JBFBBQ010000137.1:0-17531 GCF_040682775.1 Amycolatopsis sp. NPDC051106
GCGAACCTGCTCCGCTCTTGACGGGTTGCCAGCGCCCCAATGTGGCCTTCGGTGCGTTGGACGCACCGAAGGCCACATTGGGTGCGTTGGACGCACCGAAGGCCACATTGGGTGCGTCAGACGCAACCAAGGCCACATTGGGGCGCTGGACCCGCCCTGTGGACAAGCCGCCCGTCACGCCCGGAAGGCGCCGGAACTTGTCGGTGCCTTCCGTTAGCGTGGTTACCGGGGGCGCCGGGCGCGACTTGCCCAGTGCCGGGTGTGCGGATGCTCAGTCCACCGAGCCGTACGGGCGCTGCGACGCACCCTTGTGGCCCTCCGCCTCCCGGCCTTCCTCGGCCGCGATCTCCTCGGCGCCCCGGCGGCCGCTGTCACCCGAATCCGGCTCCGTGTCCGTCGGGGACAGCGTCCCGTCCGCGGCGACTTCGGAGCCGCGCGAGCCGCTCGCCTCGCGGGCCTTATCGGCGGCTTCGGCCGCGGTCGGATCGTCTCCGCCGACGTCCGGGGCCCAGCCGTGGTGGTTCTCCTGTTCGGCCATGACGGCCTCCTCACGTACCCCCTCTACCTCACCGCGTACCCGCAGCGTGCGGGGACAAACCGACATATCGCCGACAGACGCCGGCTGCCCGGCGCGGCCGACGCCGGACCGGACGCCGGGGCCGGTAGAGTTCTCGCGGACCCGTTGAAACGCCAGCGGTGGTCTCGGTTGACGCTGCTGGCGGGCTCTTTCCCCTTGCTCGCCGCTTGACGCATGGGAGGGGTGGGGCTGTGCCGACCACTGGCGACGGCATGGCGGAGCGGGTCGACGAGCTGAACGTCGTCTTGGCCGATCTCGTGGGGGTCCTCGAGTCGGTGTCCGACACGCCAGGGCTGCTCGACGCGGTCTGCGGCGAGGCGGTCCGGGTGGTGCCCGACGCGGACCTGGCGAGCATCGTGGTGGTCCGCGACGGCGCGACCCAGACCGCGGCCTTCACCGACGAGCGCGCCCGGCGCATCGACGACGTCCAGTACGCGGCGGGCGACGGTCCCGGGCTGCTCGCGGCGCTGACGGGCGAGGTCGTGCGGGTCGCGGTCGGCGACACGGGCGAGCGGTGGCCCGAGTTCGTCCTCGCGGCCAAGGAGCTCGGCGTGGGCAGCTACCTGGCGGTACCGCTGCGGGTGGACGACACGCTCGTCGGCGCGATCACGCTGTTCGGCTTCGGCGCGCACGGCTACCACGAGTTCGACACGAAGGTGCTGCGGCTGTTCACGTTGTGCGTGGAGACCGTGCTGCGGCTGACCCGCCGCTACCGGGAAGCCCGCCTGCTCGCCGACGAGCTCCGGCACGCGATGGAGACGCGCGCGGTGATCGAGCAGGCCAAGGGCATGCTGATGCTGATCCACCGGGTCAGCGAGGACGCCGCGATGCAGCGCCTGATCGTCGAGTCGCAGAACACGAACACGAAGCTGCGCGACGTCGCGGCGCGTTTCACGAAGAGGATGAGCTCGGCGGGCGGCGGGCGCCCCTAGCGAAGAGCGCCCCGAGCCCGGCACGCTCCGGGACCGCGCCGGTTCGCTCCAGCGCGTCCCGGACCGTGACGGCGGTCGCCGTCAGCACCGGTTTCCGGAGCCGCCTTTCGAGCTCGGCGAGCAACGGGGTCGTGTGCAGCGCCGTCTCGGGGACGAGCACTGCCTGCGCGTCACCATGGTCGGCGGTC
Organism: Amycolatopsis sp. NPDC051106; assembly: GCF_040682775.1. Taxonomy (NCBI): domain Bacteria; kingdom Bacillati; phylum Actinomycetota; class Actinomycetes; order Pseudonocardiales; family Pseudonocardiaceae; genus Amycolatopsis; species Amycolatopsis sp. NPDC051106. The sequence goes on from NZ_JBFBBQ010000137.1 coordinate 1,698, forward strand.
GTGGCGAGCTCGATGATCCGCCGCCGGTCCCACGCGGCGAGCGCGCGGTCCGAGGCGGCGTCTGCCGAGACGGCGTGCACCGTCGTCACGCCCGCCTCCGCGAGGAAATCGGCGAAGACGGCGGTCAGGTCCGGGTGGTACACGGAGGCGAGCGCGACGCGGTCGATGCCCAGCCCCGCCAGGGCGGTGAGGTAGGCCAGCGACGTGCTGCTCGCCGGGACGCCGAGGTGCGCGGTCAGTGCCGCGGCCTGCTCGCGGGCGCCGTCGAGGCCGTGGGTGAAGCTGCAGCTCGAGCAGGCCCAGCTGACCACGTCGGGGGTTACGGCGAACTCGCCGGCGGCTTTCGTCAGCCGTTCGGGCGTCCCGAGCTCGCGCACGGCGGCCGTCTTGCCGGCGGCGTCCAGGTCGTCGACGCGGCCGATGCCCTCGCCCCATTCCACGTAGGCGACGTCGAGGTCGGCGCCGAGCTGGTCGCACAGGGCGGCGAAGTCGTCTTCGCCGCAGTCGCGCGTCGGGTAGAGGAGGCCGATGCGGGTCATGGCTCCATCATGGCGGGCGCCGCGAAGACCGGGACCAGCGCCGGGTCGTTGAACGCCGTGATCCGCGCGATCCGGGGGCCGGTCAGCGTCAGGACCTGGACGCCGTGGGCTTCGAACCGGCCGTCGCCCGTGGCCGCGTACTCGAGCAGGGCCGGCTGGCCGTTCGCCCGCGTCGGCGCCAGCCGCCAGTTCCCGGGGCGCAGGACGCGGCGGCCGAGGAACCCGGCGACGGCGTCCCGGCCGGTGAACCACGTCGGGATCGGCGGCATCTCCAGCTCGACGTCGGCGCGCAGCAACGTCACCAGCGCGCCCGGGTCGGCGCGGACGAACGCGTCGACGTACCGGTCGAGCAGGGGACCCTGCCCGGCCGGTTCCGCCAGGTCCGCCGCCACCGGGCCCGCCTCGGCGAGCCGGCCGCGGGCCCGGCGCAGCGCGCTGTCGACCGCCGCGGGAGTCGTGTCGAGCAGCTCGGCGACTTCGCCGGTGCGGAACGCGAGCACGTCGCGCAGGGTCAGCACGGCCCGCTGCCGGGCGGGCAGGAGCTGCAGCGCGGCGATGAACGCCAGCCGCACGCCGGCGCGGCCGGCCACGACCGCCGCCGGGTCGAGCAGGGCGTCGGGGATCGGCTGGAGCCAGGGCACCGACGGGTCCGCGGCCGCGACCGCCACCCGGTGGTCGTCGGCCGGCGCACCCAGGCCCGACGGTAGCGGCCGCCGGGCCCGGGTCTCCAGCGCGGTCAGGCAGGCTGTGGTGGCGATCTTGTACAGCCAGCGCCGCACCGAAGACCGGCCCTCGAACCCGCCGAAGCCCCGCCACGCGCGCAGGTACGTCTCCTGCACGAGGTCCTCGGCGTCGTGGATCGAGCCGAGCAGGCGGTAGCAGTGCGCGAGCAGCTCGGGCCGGAAGGGTGCGGTCTCGGTGGCGAAGTCGGCCATGGCAGTCAGAGCGTACGCAGCCCGGTGCCGCTGACCTGGTATTCCGCCGCGTCGCCGTCGACGACTTCGAGGACGGCCTTGGCGACCTGCTCCGGCGTCAGGACCGACTCCATGTTCTTCACGAACGTGTCGCGGTCGACGCCGGCACGCGCGGCGTAGCCGTCGACACCGACCGTGCCGAGGCCGGTGAGCGGGGTCAGCTGCGGCAGGAGCGTGGCGAATCGGAGGCCGAGCCCGGCGCGTTCCGACTCGTCGGCGGCGTACGCGCGCAGGTACCGGATCGCGGCCTTCGCGCTGGCGTACCCACCACTGAGCGGCGACCCGCCGATGGCCGCCCCGCTCGACATCGAGACGACGACGCTGCCCGTCTCGAGGGGCTCCCGCAGTGCGGCGCGCGTCCAGGCGAAGACGTGCCGGGTGTCGACGTGCCAGTTGCGGCTGAAGGTTTCCCAGGTCTGTTCGTGCACGGGCGCCATGTGCGGCACGGCTCCCGCGTTGAGGACAAGCAGGCCGGGGCGGTGCTCACGCAGGACGCTCTCGGCGAGGGCGTCATCGGTCGCGTCGGCGGCGACGGGGACGAAGCTCGAGCCGAGTTCTTCGCGCACGGCGTCGAGTTCGGACTCGCTGCGCGCGACGCCGACAACGGTGCGCCCGCCGGCCACGAGCGCGGCGGCGATGGCGCGCCCGAAGCCCCGGCCGGCTCCGGTGACGACGGCGGTGGACTGGGTGGACTGAGTCGACATGGAGTGCTTCCCGGTGGTCGATGCGGTGTGGACCGGATCAAGACCGCCGGGGGAGCGGAAAGCCGTCGCCGAGTGACCCAGTTCACATCGACTTGGCCGAAGGGCGGCGGTGCAGGAGCTCGAACCGCGACCACATCGCCTCCGCGGCCTCGATGGACTCGCTCGTCCGCGCCGGGTCGACCGCTGCCAGTTGGGCCACGATCGCCTGGACCAGGGCCATGCCCGCGGTCAGCGACGGGAAGAACGTCACGCCCTCCGCCGGCACCATCAGCACCTGCTCCACCGCGCCCGCCAGGGCCGGGCTGGCCGCGTCCGTCACGGCGAACACCCGCGCGCCGCGGCTCTTCGCCTCGCTCGCCGCCAGGACCGTGCTCTCGTACAGGCGCCAGAAGCTGATCGCCACCAGCACGTCGTCCGACGTCAGCTTCGCCGTCTGGTTCGCCAGTTCCGCGTCGCCCGCCGTCACCGCGTGGACGTCGTAGCCCGCGAGGCGCGCGTTGTGCGCGAAGGCGATGCCGACCGCCGCGTAGCTTCCGTCGGCGATCACCAGCGTCCGGCGGGCCGCGGCGATCGCGCGGGCGACCTCGCGGAGCACCTCTTCGTCGAAGCGCCGGTTGAGCAGGGCGAGGCTGTCGAGGTCCCGGCGCAGCGACGCCGAGCCCGGCGAGTCGACGCCGCGGTGCTCCTCGGCCACCTGCGGCGCGCTCAGCGACGACATGTACCGGGCCCGCAGCTCCTGCTGCAACGCCGGCCAGCCGGCGAAGCCCAGCGCCTGCGCCGTGCGCGTCACAGTCGCGACGTTGACGCCGGCGAGCTGCGCCAGCTCGGCCGTCGAGCCGAACGAGGCCCGCCTCGGCTGGGAGACCAGCACCTCCACCACCGCCGCCGACTTCGGCCGCAGTCCCCGCTCGGGCAGCCGGTCCCGCAGCCACGCCTCGAAACCGTCGTCGGCTTCCGCCACTTCGTCCCCTCCCTCGGGTCGCGTAGACCGTAACGCAGCGAGGTTGTCTTGCAATGAACGTTGCAAAACTGCGAAAACGCAGTATACGTTGTCGGCACTCCCCGGCGCCCGGACACGGAAGGCGTTCCCCATGACCCTGCTGGCACGACTGGATCGGCTCCCGCTGAGCCGGCCCCACTACAAGCTGCTGCTGATCGGCGGGCTCGGCTACACCTTCGACGGCATGGACTCGGCGGTCGTCGCCTTCCTGCTGCCCAGCGCCAAAGCCGTGTGGCACCTCGACAACGGCCAGCTCGGCCTGATCGGCTCGGCGACGCCGTTCGGCTTCCTCTTCGGCGCGGTCGCCGCGGGCCTGCTCGGCGACCGCATCGGCCGCAAGAAGGTCATGATGTACGCGCTGGCCTTCTACGCGCTGTTCTCCGTCATCGCGTCCTTCTCGCCCAACTACGAGGTCTTCCTCGGCGCGCGGGTGCTCGCCGGGGCGGGCGCCGGCGCGGAAAGCGCCATCATCGCGCCGTTCCTGTCCGAGTTCGTGCCGGCCAAGCGGCGCGGCTGGTTCGTCGGCGCGCTGGCCGGCTTCTTCTCCTTCGGGTTCGTCGCGGCCGCGCTGATCGGCCGGTTCGTCGTCCCGTCGTTCGACGACGGCTGGCGGATCGCGCAGCTCGTCACCGCGCTGCCGATCGTGATGGTGCTGTGGTGGCGCCGATCCCTGCCCGAGTCGCCGCGGTTCCTGCTCGCCCAGGGGCGGTCCGCCGAAGCCGAGAGCGTCGTCGCCAAGATGGAACGCGACGTCGAGAAGGCCACCGGCACGACGCTCCCGCCGGTGCCGCCCGCCGACGCCCAGCCCGCGACCGAGACCCCGAAGGTCAACCTCTTCAGCGCGCTGAAGTTCCTGTGGAGCCCCGCGATGCGGCGCCGGACGGCGGTGATCTGGACCGTCTGGTTCGTGATCACGTTCTCCTACTACGGCTTCTTCTCGTGGATCCCGACGCTGCTGGTGGAACGCGGCATCACCGTGACGAAGAGCTTCGAGTTCTCGATCATCATCTACCTGGCCCAGGTGCCCGGGTACTTCTCCGCCGCGTGGCTGTCCGAACGGCTCGACCGCAAGCACACCATCGCGCTGTACCTCGCGGGCTCGGCCGTGAGCGCGTTCTGGCTGAGCCAGACGAGCGCGCCGTGGTCGATCACGCTCGCCGGGGCCGTGCTTTCGTTCTTCCTCAACGGCACCTACGCCGGCGTGTACTCCTACACGCCCGAAGTGTTCCCGACCTGGATCCGCGCCAGCGGCACCGGCCTGTCCAGCGCGTTCGGCCGGGTCGGCAGCATCCTCGCGCCGACGATCATCGGCCTGTCCGCGGCGAGCCTCGGGTTCGCCGGCGTCTTCGGCCTGACGACGGCGGTGCTGGCGGCGGGCGTGCTCTGCGTGCTCGTCTTCGGCCTGTCGACCGCCGGCCGGTCCCTGGAAGAACTGACCGAACACGGCGCGCCGGTGCGTGCCGCGAAGGAGATGACGAAGTGAGTCTGTCCACAGTGGAGGAGCGAGTGCGCGACGCGATCGGCGTGCGGCTGTTCACGGTGCTGGCGTGGGTGCCCGAACGTCGCGCGTTGCGGCGCGTGCACAGCAGCCACCCGGCGGAGTACCCGGTGGGCGGGGAAAAGACCGTCGAAGTCGCCGCGGGCTGGCTCGAGAAGTGCATCACCGCGCAGGAGCCGTACTTCGGGCCGGACCGCGCGGCGGTGCGCGAGATCTTCGCCGACCACGACCTGATCGAAAGCCTCGGCTGCGGCTCGATCATCAACGTGCCGGTGCTCGCCGGCGGCCGGACGCTCGGGGTGCTCAACATCCTCGACGCGGAAGGCGCTTACGACGAGGATTCCGTGAAGGTGGCCGAATCGCTCGCGCCGCTGGCCGTCTCCGCACTCCTGGAGGAAAAGTGACCGGATCCCTGCTGCTGCGCAACGCCCGGCTGCTCGACCCCGTTTCCGGCGAGTACACCGAGGGTGACCTGCGGTGCGATTCCGGCCGCATCGTCGAGGTGGGCCCCGGTCTCGCGGCCGCTGACGTGCCTTCGGTGGACGTGCGGGGCGCGGTCGTCCTGCCCGGGCTGGTCGACGCGCACGTGCACGTCACCGCGTCGACGGCGGACCTGGGTTCGCTGCCGTCGTCGTCACCGTCCTATGTGGCCGCTCAAGCCGCGCGGACGATGAGCCGCATGCTCGACCGCGGGTTCACCACGGTCCGCGACGCGTCGGGCGCCGACTACGGACTGGCGGACGCCCAGGCGGACGGGCTGTTCCGCGGGCCGCGGCTGCTGTTCTGCGGGCGGGCGCTGAGCCAGACCGGTGGGCACGGCGACAGCCGCACCCGCGGCACCCAGGTCAAGGACGACCACCCGTGCTGCGCGGGGTTGGGCCGGGTGGCCGACGGCGTCGACGCGGTCCGCGCGGCCGCCCGCGACGAACTGCGCAAGGGCGCCCACCACATCAAGGTGATGGCCTCGGGCGGCGTCGCATCCCCGACCGACCGCATCGACTCGACGCAGTATTCGGCGGAGGAGCTGAGCGCGATCGTCGAGGAGGCGACGGCGGCGAACCGTTACGTGGCGGCGCACGCGTACACCGCCCGGGCCGTCAATCGTGCGCTGGAGCTGGGCGTCCGTTCGATCGAGCACGGCAACCTGCTGGACGACCGGAGCGTTTCGCTGTTCCTTTCCCACGACGCTTACCTGGTCCCGACCCTGGTGACGTACTGGGCGCTGAAGGAGGAGGGCCGCGAGCACGGCTTGCCGGAGTCGAGCTGGCGCAAGGTCGACGAGGTCCTGGGCGCGGGTCTGGCGGCGTTGGAGCGAGCGGCTCGCGGCGGCGTGAAGCTGGTCTACGGAACCGACCTCCTGGGCGGGATGCACCGGCACCAGAACCACGAGTTCCGGCTTCGCGGCGAAGTCCAGTCCCCGCTGGAGGTGATCCGCTCGGCGACCTCGACGGCGGCGGACCTGCTGAACCTGACGGGGGAGATCGGGACCCTGGCAGTGGGCGCGCACGCGGACCTGCTGGTGGTGGACGGGGATCCCCTGGAGGACCTCGGGGTGCTGGCGGAGCCGAAGCACTTCCACCACATCATCCAGGGCGGCGAGGTGGTTTCGGGCTGAGGGGTTCGTCGCCCCGGACGGGTTGCTGTCGGGCAATTCACTTGCCTGCTCACTGACTTTTCGGTGCTCACCCTGTAGACAGGGAAGTTCCGGGTACGTCGGGGGGTGTTTCGGGGTGAATGGCGTCAGCGAGGGGGACCGCGGGACGTCGACGGGGGAATCCGGGCAGCACGGCACCCGTTCGCCGGGTACGGCGCGGTTTCCGGGGGTACCGGCCCAGCAGGGCGCCGTCACGGGTGGTCCGCGGCAGTTGCCGCCTCCGCCGGCGCACTTCGTGAGCCGCGGGGAAGAGCTCTCCGATCTCGACGAGCTCACCGGAGCCGAGGAAGAATCCCGTGCGCAGGTGGCGGTCGTCGTCGGCCCCGGCGGGGTGGGGAAGACCGCGCTGGCCGTCACGTGGGCGGGCGGCCACGCACACCGTTTTCCCGACGGCCAGCTCTACACCGATCTGCGGGGCTTTTCCGCGGAGACGGCCGTGGCGCCGGACGAGGTCCTGGGCGAGTTCCTGCGCGCGCTGGGAGTCGAGCCGGAGCGGGTCCCGGCCGGGCTGGCCGAGCAGGTCGGGTTGTACCGGACGGTGACCGCGGAGCGCCGGTTGCTGGTGGTGCTGGACAACGCGGTGTCGACGGCACAGGTGCGCCCGCTGATCCCGGCCTCGGCCGGCTGCGCGGTGGTGGTGACGAGCCGGCTCCGGCTGGACGGGCTGGTGGCCGACGGCGCGCGGTTCGTGGACGTGGCGCCGTTGCCGCCGGAAGACGCGGTCGCGTTGCTCGGCCGGACGCTGGGGCGGCGCCGGGCCGACGCGGAGCCGGCGGCGGTGGCGGAACTGGCGGAGCTGTGCGGCCGGTTCCCGATCACGTTGCGGGTGGCGGCGGCGCGGCTGGCGGCCCGGCCGCGCTGGCCGGTGTCGCGGGTGGCGGACCAGCTGCGCGACGAGCGTTCCCGGCTCGCGACGCTGTCCCGGCTGGCGGGCGCCGAAGACTCGGCGACCGCGGCGTTCGACTGGTCCTACCGCGAGCTTCCCGAGCACGTGGCGGTGTTGTACCGGTTGATGGCCGAGCTCCCGGTCCCGGAGTTCGCCGCCGACCTGGCGGTCGCGGTCACCGGGATGCCCGAGGGCGACGTGCGCGACGCGGTGGAGGTGCTGGCCGACGCGAGCCTGATCGAGGAGGTCGACCTCGACCGCTACCGCTTCCACGACCTGGTCCGGCTGCACGCGCGGGCCCAGCGGGACGAGGGCCGCTTCGAGGTTGTTCCGCGCGCGAGCGCCTGGTACCTGCGGGAGCTGACGCGCGCGAACCTCGTGGTGATCCCGATGCGCTGGCGCGTGAGCCCGGTCGCCGAGGAACTGCGGGACGAGCCGGCACCGTTCGCCACGGCCGGCGAGGCTCTGGACTGGCTGGCCGCCGAGCTGCCGAACGTGCTGCCACTGCTCGAGGACGCGGTGGCCGAACGGCACGACGAGCTCGCGTGGCAGCTCTGCGAAGCGTTGTGGGAGCTGCTGCTCCGCCGCAAGTACTACCCGGAGTGGCTGCGTTCGCACGAACTCGGGATCACGGCGGCGCAGCGCTGCCGCAACCGGGTGGCGGAGTCCCGGCTGCGGTACCAGCTCGGCCGGGCCCACCTGGATCTCGGTCACCTCGATCCGGCGGAGCGCGAGACGCGCCGGGCGGCGGAGCTGGCGCGGGAGGCCGGGGACCGCCGCAACGAATCCGCCGCCCTGGAACAGCTGGCGCTGATCGCCCAGAACCGCGGTGACGTCGACGCGGCGGTGGTGCTGTTCACCGACAGCCTGCACATCGAAGAAGAGCTGGGCATCGACCGCGGGGTGGCGGCCCGGCACTGGCGGATCGGGGAGGCCTTGCTGCGGGACGGCCGCGAAGCGGGCGCGACGCGGCACCTGGAGGCGGCCACGCAGCTGTTCACCGGGATCGGCGACGAACGAGGCGCGGCCTGGGCGGCTCTCGGGCTGGCCCGGATCGACGCGCGATCCGGGCGTCCCGACGTGGCCGTGCGGCGGCTGGAACGAGCCCGCGAGGTGCTGGGGCAGCCGGGTTCAGCGGTGCACGAGGCGAATGTGCTGCTCGCGCTGGCCGAGGTCACCCAAGCGGACGTCCAGCGTGCCCGGCGATACCTCCTGGAAGCGGCGGACCTGCTGGCCGACGTCGGCGGCGAGGTGCTGTCGCGTGTCCAGGCCGCGCTGGACGCCCTCGATGGACGCGAGGGCAGCTAGCCGCCGCCCGGTGATCAGCCACAGATAGGCGGCGACCGCGGCGAGTTCGGTGGGGCCGGCACCGACGAAGGTGGTGTCGCCGAGGTGGTCGCCGAGCAGCAGGCCGGCCGTCTCGACCGGGACGGCGGCCACGGTGAGCCCGGGCAGCCGGTCGAAAAGAGCGGCCAGGACGGCTCGCCCGTCGGCGTCGCCGGGGACGGCCGGCGCGATGACCGCGTCGGCGAGCGAGGTGCGTCCGGACGTGGTGGCGGTGAGGAGCATGCCGTGGCGGGTGCCGCACGCGTAGTGCCAGCTGGTCATGCGGTCACCGGCTTCGGCAGCGGAACGGGGGAGACGGGCACCGCGCGCGCGGGCTCCGGGATGCCGAGCAGCCGGTACATCGTGCGGCGCAGGATGTACCCGGTCCGGCCGGGCCGCGAGCTGAGCAATCCGCGGACGAGGCCGGGCAGCCCGACGGCGTCGCGCGCTTCGGCCGCGGCGCGCAGCTGGGGCGCCAGAGGCCGGCCGGGTTGCCAGCGCGGTGCGTGCCGGGAAAGGACCTCGGCCGGACTGCCGGGCAGGAGCGGCTGATCGGGGTTGTCGGCGAGCAGGATCGACGTGCCCGTGGCGGCGGCGTAGCCGGTGACGGATCCGTAGTCGCCGAGCACGTGGTCCGCGGCGGCCAGCGCCGCGCGCCACCCTTCGTCGGGTGGCACCAGGACGAGCCCGGCGCGCAGCGCGTCGGCGAGCCAGGAGCGGACCTGCCGGGAACCGTGGTGCGACCAGATCGCCGGGTGCAGCGCGCCGACGACGCGGAAGCGGTCCGGGGGCAGCTCGGCCACGACGCGGTCGAACAGGTCGGGGTGGCGGCCGAACGCCGACCGCGGTGACCAGGTCGACGTCACCACGACGACCTCCTGCGCGCCGGTGGCACCGAGCGCCCGCCGGTACTGGTCGCGGTACGGGAGGCTCGCGGTGAGCCGGTCGAGGGCGATGTCACCGGCGACGACCGCGGCGGGCAGCGCGGGCGGGCACAGCTCGGCCAGCAGGTCGTGTTCGCGGTCGTGGACCAGGACGATCGCGGCGGCGCGGACTCGCCCGGCGCGCAGCAGCTGGTCCGGTCCGAGACCCACCTGGTGCCGGCCGCCCGTGGGCGGCCGCCAGGGCTGGTACTGCCCGAAGCCACCGCCGTGCGGGACCAGCAGGACCGGCGCGGCCAGTTCGTCGAGACCACGGGTGCTGCCGGCGAGGACGAGGTCGACGTCGCTGCGGCGGGCCTGGGACCAGGGGAGCACCGTGCCGCCCTCCGCACGGAGAAAATCGTGGGTGGCCTGCCAGCCGTCGCCGGTTTCCGGGCTGGTGAACGCGATCTGGATGCGGTGGTCGGCTTCGAGCAGGGGCAGCAGGTCCAGCAACCGGGTGCCGGCCACGATGTGCGGCACGAGGACGAGAACGGATTTCGTCCCCAGCCGGGTGGCGAAGTGTGCGTCGGCGGTTCCGATGGGGCTGCGCACCCAGGTGCTCTCGGCCATCGCGGTCTCCTCGGGTCGTGTCCAGTTGTTGTCACGAATTTCGGGGACCGGGTTGAGAAAGGCCTTTCGGCCTGTGCTTTCGTCGCTTGACAATTGATCAACGACGGTCGTCAGTAAGTCTTCTCCAGGGCTCTGACGTGGTCCTTTGGCGGAATCAATGGGAAAGTGATCGGGGCGGAGCGGGTGGTGGACGGTGTTCACCGCGGGGGAAGGGGGCAGGGTGGAAATCGTGTTCGGAATTCTCGGGCAAACGGCCTTGCTGCTGCACGGGAAAGTGGCCGTGAAGTGGGCGCAGCCGCGTTCGAGGCAGGTCCTCGCCGCGTTGCTGACGCGGCCGGGCCGGCGGTTTTCCGTCGACGACGTCGTGGAATGGGTGTGGGCCGACGACGAGAGCGTGCCGCGGGGAGCACTGGCCACCCTGCACCAGAACGCCGCGCACCTGCGACAGGCCTTGCAGGCGAACGGGATCGCCGCGCACGTCGGGATCGGCAAGAGCGGGTGCGTGGTGGAGATCGACCCCGCGCTGGTCGATCACGTCGCGTTCGACCGCGTGATGGTGACCGCGCGGGAACTGCGTGACCGGGGTGACCACCACCGGGCCCACGTCGAGGCGCAGGCGGCGATGCGGCTGTGGCGCGACGAGCCGCTAGCCGACCTGCGGACGCGGCGGGCCGCCGGCTGGCGCGCGCAGTGGCTGCGCAGCCAGTGGCTCCCGGCGAACGCCTTCCTGGTGGCCGAACTGCTGGCCGTGGGGCAGGCCGACGTGGCGCTCGGCCGGCTGATGGAGCTCGAGCGCGCCCATCCCCTCGAGCTGAGCCTGGCGAAGCTGCGGGTCCGGGCCTTGGCCGCGGCGGATCGCCCGGGCGAGGTGACCGAGTTCTACCTCACGATGCGCCGCCAGTACCTCGACGCGGGCGAACTGCGGGCCGCGGACGAACTCCGGGCGGTGCACGAGGAGGTGATCACCGGCGAAGGCACCTTCCCGCGCCAGGTGGTGCGGGTTCGCTCCCCGGAAGCGGCCGAGGAGCCGGGCGGCCCGCCGGTGTGGCACGTCCCGCCGGACTCGGACGAACTCGAAGGGCGTTCCGAGCTGCTCGCCGAGCTCGACGCGTTCACCTCCGACTCGAGCGGGGCGCCCCGCCGCGGCGTGGTCGTGGTGACCGGCGGGCCGGGCGTGGGCAAGTCCGCCGCGGTGGTGCGGTGGGCGCACCGGGCGCGGCGCCGGTTCCCGCACGGCGTCGTCCTGCTGGACCTGCGTGGGGACAGCCAGGCGACGGCCGCGGACAGCGGTGAGGTCGTGGACACGCTGCTGTCGTTGCTGGACTTCCCGGTCGACCGGGTGGTGAACCCGGTGGCGCGGGCCGCGAAACTGTCGGCGCTGCTGCAACGGCGGCCGTTGTCGGTGATCCTCGACAACGTCCGCAGCCGTGAACAGGTCGCCCCGCTGCTGGGCGTGCTAGCCGCGTGCACCGTGCTGGTGGTTTCGCGGTGGCGGCTGCCGTCGTTGGCCGCGACGGTGTCACCGCCGGTGGTGACCGTGCGACCACTGGCCGCCCGCGAGGCGACATCGATGCTGGACCGCCGGATCGGCCGGCGCGCCCGGGAGGACCGCCGCGGCGCGGCCGAACTGGTGCGCCTGTGCCGGGGGAATCCGCTGGCGCTCACCCTGGTGGCCGACCGTGCGCTGGCGCGCACGGGCATGTCGCTGCCGATGTTGGCCGGGCTGCTGCGCGACGCCGACCTGCTGCTGGACCTGGGGGACGAGGGCGACTGGCCGCAGCGGAGCCTGCGGGCGGCGTTCACCGTGTCGTACCAGGCGTTGGAAGCGGGCGAGCGGCGCGCGCTCGCGGTGATCGGGCTGCACCCGGGTGCGGAGGTCACGGCCGAAGCCGTCGCGGCGGCGGACGGGCGCCCGCTGGCCGCGGTCCGTCGTTCTCTCGACGTCCTGGTGGCGGCGCACCTGCTCGAACACCCCGGCAACCTCGACCGCTACCGCGTCCACGACCTCCTGCACGCCTACGCCGCGTCGGTCGCGGCTCAGCTGGACGACGTCGTCGCGGTCCGGCGCCGGATGTTCGAGTTCTTCCTGCTGATGGCCCGCGACGCCCATCGCCTGGTGTTCCCGCACAAGCCTCCGCCGCCGCTGCCCGCCACGACACTGGCGTGGCCGGGCGCCGGTTTCGGCAGCGCGACAGCGGCCCGGCAGTGGATGATCCGCGAGAAGAACCTGCTGGCCGAGGTCGTGGCCCGGGCCGCCGCGGTGGGCTTGCACGAGATCGCCTACCACCTTCCGGCACTGTTCGCCGAACTGTTCGTGGCCAAGGGTTTCTTCGCCGACGCGATCAGTTGCCTGACGATCGCGGCCGGCAGCGTCGAAACGGTCCTCGCCGACGCCGGCGGTGACGACCCGCACTTGCGGCAGGTACTGGGATCGCACCTGAACGATCTCGGGGTCGCCCTGATGCACCAAGGGGAGGAGCGGGAGGCGGAGCGGTACCTCCGGCGTGCGCTGGACCTGGCCGAGGGGTTCCCGCTGGGCCGGATCGCCGCGACGTTGAACCTGGCCCGGTGGCACCTGCGGGCCGGCCGGGCGACGGAAGCCGCGGTGCTGTGCCGATTGGCGCTGGAGCTGGCCTACGAGCTGGGGGAACCGTCCTTGTGCGCCGTCGCGGCGCACCGGCTCGCGAACGCACTGGTGGAGGCGCGGGGGTTCGAGCAGGAGGCACTGGAGCTGTATGCCGAGGCGCTGGACCACCTGCGTGACTCACCCGATGCGACGACGCGGCTGGAGATCCACACCGCGCGGGGATCGCTGTTGATCGATCTGGGGCGGCTGGCCGAGGCCGACGAGCAGTGCCGGCTCGCTTCCGAGCTGACGTCCGCCAGCTTGAGCCTGTCGTCGGTGATGAAGCTGAACACCGTCCTGGCCAGGCTGAGACACGAACAAGGCAACGCGCGGGCGGCCTTGTGGTACGCCCATCGCGCGGTCGAACTGGCCGATCGCACCGGACACGCGACGGGACAGGCCAGGGCGTTGTCTGCGCTGGCCACGATCCTGCGCGAGCACGGAAACCGGGTGGTCGCGCGAGCGCTGTGGCTGCAGGCGGCGGAGCTCTACCGGGGCCGCGCGCGGGACACCCGGGTGGCGGAACTCGGCGAGCTGATCGACGAACTGGACGCGACGGAGGCGGTCATCCCGGTCGCGCGGGACGGTGAGCGGGACACGGTGGCGATGCTGCCGCCACCACGGTGGGAATCCGAGCGGTAACTGTCCCGCGGATGGGAATCCCGCATCGGCTCGGTGCGTGTTTCGCTTGCCATGGCGACGATTCGGCTCGTGTCCGTCCACAGTGGTCTCAGCCTTCGGTGTAGTGGTGTCAACCGGATGGGACACCGAGACTGGAAGCGTGCGCGCGAATCGCCGGCCGTTGCGGTCGTCACAAAAATCCGGACTCGCGTCACGTCCGGCGACCGAAGCCGTTCCCCTTGGCAAGGACACCGCACCGGGGAGCGGAGCAGGCCATGAGCACGGATCGACCACACGAGCGACCCGGCGCCACCCCGGCGGCGGTGTGCCCGCCGGGGCCGATGCCGTTGGCTGGAGGTGGACCGCGTGAGACGCGAGCCCGCGAGACCGGCCGCGTCACCACGCACACGGATCGGCTGTTCGGGGCGGCGATGGTCTGGTGAGTGACGAGCACAGAGCGCGTCCCCCCGATCCCGTTCCCGCCGAGATCCCCGACGACGTCGTGCGGGAGATCGTGGCCGGTTACGCGGCCGGCGAGACCATCGAGGGCCTGGTCGCGCGCCTTCCCTACAGTTACCGCAAGATCCGCACCGCGCTGCTCGACGCCGGTGTCACCCTGCGCCCGCCGCAGATCCTGCCGCCGCCGACGCCTCCGGGCCTGGTCAACGCGTACCTTGACGGGCGCTCGATTCGGCAGCTCGCGACCACGTATGGCCTGTCCTACACCCAGACCCGCAACATTCTGCTCGCCGAGGGTGTCGAACTCCGCCGCCGCGGCCAGCCATGACTCCGGGTTGCGCCGGGTCTGCAGCAAGTGCTGACAGAACCCGACGCAGCCCGGCGGAGTGTGTGCTGGTGGGCTCACCGGAACATGATGATCCACCAGAATGGCTTTGTGCCCAAGGTGCTCTCCTTCGCAATCAGGGACCGCTGGCACGCCCGCTCCTTGGTGGATCGGGTCAATCTTTGCCCCGACACAACTTCATGGCTTGGCGGGGTGGGACTCGTTCGACGGTCAGGCTTTCGTGATGCGCTCACGTTACTCGGGGTGGATCGGGTCAATCATCGGGGTATCTCTTCGCCCGGTAGACACGGTCGAGGAAATATCACCCAATGGCCTGACCAGGAAGAATTCGCTGTGTATTCGTTGCGCCGGGTGCTCCACAGTAGAGCTTCACTGAGCTGCAGACTCCTGCGATGGCAGGGACTTCGCACTTCGAACGGGTCTGCGCTGACTCGGACAGAGCAATGCAGCCACCTGTTCGAGCGTCTGCATTGCTCTTGGTCTCACTCCGCCGGCTAGAAGCGAAAAAAATTCACCCTAAAGGGTGGTGCTACCAGTTGCGGAGTGCGGGTGCGTACCCCGCCGGTTTGTCGCCCACCTTCAGGTTCGGGCTCACGATCCAGTTCTGGTACTGCGCGGTGAACATCCGGTACACCGACGCCGGCGGCACCGCGCTCGCCTCGTCCAGTACCGCCCGCAGCTCGGCCGGGATCTCGAAGTCCAAGGCCGCCATGCTCTTGCCCAGCTGCTCCGCGCTGCTCGCGCCGACGATCGCCGAGGCGATGCCCGGCTGGGTTGCCACCCAGTTGATCGCCACCTGGGCCATCGTGACGCCCAGCTTGCTCGCGACCTCTTCGAGGGGCTTCAGCAGCTGCCAGTCGCGCTCGGTCCAGGTCTGGCCGTCGCCGAGGCGGCCCGTGCCGCCGTCGCGGTACTTGCCCGTCAGGAAGCCGCCCGCCAGGGGGCTCCACGCCGTGACGCCGAGGCCGAGGTTCTGTCCCATCGGGACGTGCTCGGTCTCGATTTCCCGCTGCACCAGCGAATACGGCAGCTGCAGGTTGACCATCGGCGCCAGCGAGTGTGCTTCGGCGTACGTTTGCGCCTTCGCCGCGTACCACGCCGGCACGTCGGACAGGCCGGGGTAGCGGATCTTGCCCGCGCGGACGAGGTCGTCGAGCGTGCGGACGACCTCCTCGACCGGGGTGAGCCGGTCCCACGTGTGCAGCAGGAAGAGGTCGACGTAGTCCGTGCCCAGCCGGCGCAGCGACGCCTCGAGCGCGCGGATCATGTGCTTGCGGCCGTTGCCGCCCGCGTTGGGGTCGCCGGGGTCGACGCTGTTGGTGAACTTCGTGGTGAGCACGACGCGCTCGCGCACGTTCGCTTCGGCGATGAGCTTGCCGAGGATGGTTTCGCTTTCGCCCGCGGTGTAGAAGTCCGCCGTGTCCACGAAGTTGCCGCCCGCGTCGAGGTACTTGCGGAAGATCGGGCGGACCTCGTCCTCGGTCTTCCCGTAGGCGGCGTGGAAACCGCCGGTGCCGAAGTTCATCGTCCCGAGCGCGAGCCGGCTGACGCGCAGGCCCGAGCGGCCGAGGAGGTAGTACTGATCGAGTGCCATGACCTCAGCGTGCCGACCGGATTTTGGACCCGCAAGTCCATTCTGCGAGCGCCCCAATGTGGCGTTGGTTGCGTGCCACGCACCCAATGTGGCGTTCGGTGCGTCCCACGCACC
>NZ_JBFBBQ010000138.1:0-17368 GCF_040682775.1 Amycolatopsis sp. NPDC051106
GTGCGTTGAACGCACCGAAGGCCGCCTTGGGTGCGTTCAACGCAACCAAGGCCACATTGGGGCGCTTCGGGGCTAGTGGACCATCACCGGGGGCGTGATCTCGTCGCCTTCGGACGGGGTTGGGGCCACCGGGCGGGACTTCGGCAGGAACAACGCCGGGATCACGCACAGCACCACCAGGACCAGCGACCACACGAACGTCGTCGAGAAGGCGTCCGCCGCCAAGCCGGTCGCCGCTTCATGGGATGCCGGGTTCAGGATCGCCGCCGTCGCCGCCAGCTGGCCCTGAGCCGTCGGGACGCCGAACTTGCCCGCCAGCAGGGCCGCCAGGATCGTCGCCATCACCGCCGACCCGATCGCGCCCGCCGTCTGCTGGACGATGTTCGTCGCCGTCGAGGCGCGGGCCATGTCCTTGGGCTGCAACGTCTGCAGCGCGGACGTCGTGATCGGCATCATCGTGCAGCCCATGCCGAGGCCCATCACGAACAGCGCCGACAGCAGGACCCAGTACGGCGTGGTCGCGGTGACCTGGGTCAGCATCGCCATCGAGCCGACGAGCAGCACCATGCCCGGCAGCACGATCTTGCGCGCGCCCACCTTGTCGGCCAGCCGGCCGGTGATCGGCATCATGAGCATCGCGCCGAAGCCCTGCGGGGCCAGCAACAGGCCCGCGTGCAGCGTCGTTTCGCCGCGCACCAGCAGGAAGTACGTCGGCAGCAGCATCATCCCGCCGAGGAACGCGACGAAGAACAGCGACATCGTCACCATCGCGATCGTGAACGACCGGTTCTTGAACAGCCGCAGGTCCACCAGCGGGTTGGCCACGCGCAGCGCGCGCACCACGAAAGCGACCAGCAGCGCCACCCCGGCCAGCACCGGCAGCCACACCTCGACCGCGCCGAACCCGCCCGCGGACGGGACCTTCGAGACGCCGAAGATCAGCGCCGCCAGGCCCGGCGACACCATCAGCATGCCCACGAAGTCGAAGCGCCCGGTGGCCTCCGGGTCGTCCTTCGGCAGCAGCCGCCACGACAGCAGCAGCGTGACGACGCCGATCGGCACGTTGATGAAGAAGATCCAGCGCCAGCTCACCGCGTCGACGAGCCAGCCGCCCAGGATCGGGCCGCCGATCGGGCCGAGCAGCATCGGCACGCCCAGCACCGCCATCACGCGCCCGATCCGCTGCGGGCCGGCCGCGCGGGTCAGGATCGTCATGCCGCACGGCATCAGCATGCCGCCGCCGAAGCCCTGCAGGACGCGGAAGACGATCAGCGTTTCGATGTTCCAGGCCGCCCCCGCGAGCATCGACCCGGCCAGGAACAACACGATCGCGAGCATGTAGAGCCGCTTGGTGCCGAAGCGGTCGGACGCCCAGCCGGTGACCGGGATCACGGTGGCCAGCGCCAGCAGGTAGCCCGTGGCGACCCACTGGATGACGTCGAACGACGTCGAAAACTCGATCGTCAGCTTCTGCAGCGCGACGTTGACGACCGTGGTGTCCAGGATCGCCATGATGGCACCGAGGACGACCACGGAGGCCACCTTCAGGACACCGGCGTCGAGCGCGTCACCGTTCGGCGCCGAGCCGGTTCTTTGCGTAGTCATAAGGAAGAAGTCCCCCAGTTCGTGGATTCGTCCGCGAGAGTACCGGGGGACTCCGACAAAAAACTCAGCAGATGCTGTCGGTCGGCACCGGGTTCGCGAGCCCGAACAGCGGCCGCAGCTTCAGCCCGATCCACGTGCCGCCGAGCGCGAACACGCCCCACAGCCAGCCGTGCAGGCTGCCGGTCGAGATGCCGCCGAGGTACGCGCCGATGTTGCAGCCGCCCGCCATCCGCGCGCCGACGCCCATCATGATCCCGCCCAGGATGGCGGCGACCGCCGTGCGCCACGGGATCGAGCTGTGGATCTTCCACGCGCCCGCGGCCGCGGCGGCCACCGCCGCGCCGATCATGATCCCGATGTCGGTGAGGCTGTTCTTGTCCTTCCAGATCGGGCCGGCCAGCGACGTCGCGTTGGACTTCTGCTGCCAGAACTCCCAGGACTCCGGGTGCAGCCCGAACACCTGCAGGATCTTGGCTCCCCACAACGAGAACGCGCTCGTGACACCCCAGATCCCGCCGGAGACCAGGAACACCGCGCCGGCCAGCACGCCCAGCACGACCGCGCCGACGAGGATCGGCCACGAGCCGCGGAAGACGCGCGCGAAGCCGTGCGCGGTCGGCACGACGTCCACCGGCGGTGGCGTACGGCGGCGCTGCACCGCGCGGGTGACCACGACGATCCCGGCGAGCACGGCGATCGTGATCGCCCACGAACCGAACCAGCCGACGTGGTCGGCCAGCAGCACGCCCTTGAGCTCGGGCCAGCCGCTCAGCGCCGGGTACGCCCACGTGTAGAGCACCGACCCGGTGATGAACCCGCCCAGCGTCAGGACGATCGTCGACTGGCCCGAGCCGACCGCGAACAACGTGCCGGACGCGCACGCGCCGCCGAGCTGCATGCCGATCGCGAAGAGCGTGGCACCGACGAAGAGGGCGAGCCCGAGCGGACTGGCCGTCGGCGCCGGCTTGCTGCCGAAGAGCCCGGCGCCGGTGCCCGCGATCAGCGCGATCAGCGTCGCGGCGGTGCCGAGCAGGAGGGTGTGGGCGCGCAGGCCCTGACCGTTGCCGACGGCGATCAGCTGCCGCCACGCCGAAGTGAAGCCGAACCGCGAGTGGAACAGCGCCAGCCCGAGGCCCAGGCCGAGCAGCAGCAAGACGCCGAACTTGGCACCCTGGCTCGCCCAGACGTACCAGGTCAGGCCGGCCGCGAGGACGCCCGCGACGGCCAGCGGGACGACGCGGACGGGCTCTTCCGGCCGCGGGACGGGCGCGGCGCAGGACGTGGGGAACTCGAGGAACTTCTTTTCGCCGGCGGGGGATTCGGTCGTCGCCACCAGTACTCCAGGCTCGAGCGGGAAGGACGACCCAAGTTAGGTCCGATGATCGCTTCGCCGCAGCCCGTCGCACAGTGTGGGACGAACTCGGTGTGGAACGAACGGAGCAGTCCCGAACGGCGAACGGCCCCTCACCGGCGGGTGAGGGGCCGTCCGACGCGGATCCTTACTTCTTGGCCTTGAAGCACATCGTCCGGGCGGGCTCCGGGTACGCCACGGCGATGACGTTTTCGTCCGTCCCGCACGCGGTCTTGTCCGCCTGGCCTTCGACGACCTTCACGACCTCGGCTTCGCCGGTCGGGTCGGTGCAGGGCACCTTCTTGTACCCCTCGGTCTTCGAGGTGAGGTTCGCGAGGCAGTCGCCCTGCTTGGCGTTGACCATCAGGCACAGCTTGTACGAGCTGCGACCGGTGACCGAGTAGGTGTCGTAGGGGGATTCGGCGCCGCCCGGGCACTCGTCGCTCGCGTTGTCGCGCTTGGCGCCGATCTTCACGTTCGCGTTCACGTCGGCGCAGTCGGCCTTGACCGGGTCGTCGCCGCCAGTGGTGAACTGGGTGATCGTCAGGCAGTCACCGACGTTGGAGCTGGCCGGCGAGTTCGTGAACGCCACGATCCCGGCGACCACGACGCCGATGAGCACGACGAGGCCGATGCCGAGGCCGATGAACCGGCCGGCCTTCGACTTCTTCGGCGGAGCCGGCGGCGCGGGCGGGAAGCCGGGCTGGCCGGGCGGCGGCGGGTACTGGCCCGGCGGCGGGCCGTACTGACCGGGCTGCCCCTGCGGCGGGGTGCCGGGCGCGCCGTACTGGCCCTGCTGGCCGTACTGCTGCTGCGGCTGACCGCCCGGAGGCGGCCCGTAGGGATCGGGCTGACCCACCGGCTGCTGGCCCCCGGGGGCCGGAGGGGGAACGCTCACTGTGAACCTCACACATGTGAAATGAAGAACCGACCGGGCCATCCAACACGCAGGGTGAGCACGGTCGGCACCGGGGTCCCCCGATGCACGAATTACCCACAGAAAAGGCGCCCCGTTGATTACGGAGCGCCTTCACTGCAGGACTGTGAGCCAAGTTACTCACGAAGATAGGACAGCAACCGCAGGATCTCCAGGTACAGCCAGACGAGCGTCGTCATCAGGCCGAAGGCGGTGTACCAGGCCCACTTCGCCGGCATGCCCTCGCGGATCATCCGGTCGGCCTGGTCGAAGTCGAGCAGGAAGCTGAACGCCGCGATACCGATGCAGAGGATGCTGAAGGCGATGGCGAGCGGGCTGCCGTCGCGCAGCGGGTTGAACCCGAAGGCGAACGAGCTGATCAGGTTGAACAGCATCAGGATCGCGACGCCGACGACGGCCCCGACGATCCACTTGGTCAGCTTCGGCGTCACCTTGACCGCGCCGGTCTTGTAGAGCACCAGCATGCCGATGAAGACACCGACGGTGCCGATGATCGCCTGCAGCGCGATGCCCGGGTAGATCACCTCGAACACGCCGCTCAGCGCGCCGAGGAAAAGACCTTCGGCGGCCGAGTAGACCAGCGTCAGCGGGCCGCTCGGCTTCTGGCGGAAGATGATCACCAGCGAGATGACGAGCCCGACGACCAGGCCGCCGATCATCGCGCCGATCAGGGCACCGGAGAGCCGGCCGGTTTCGGCCAGCTGGTTCTGGGCCCAGATCGCGGTCACGATCCCGACGAGCAGCGCGACGCCGAGGCTCATGCCGGTCTTGACGACGACGTCGTCGACGGTCATCGGCCGGTCGTCGTCGCCGGAGGTGACCTGGCCGGGACCGTACCCGGGCACACCGCCCTGGGTTTGGTTGAAGCCCACCGGGGGCCCGTACTGCCCGTGAGTCTGGGTTCCGCCGCGGGGCAGGTTGCGGAACGCCGGGTTGCTACTGGAACGCACCTGATCCTCCTGGATCTGCTGCTTCATGGATCGACGCTGCATCGGGTTCAACGACCGCCGGGTACGTGCGGTTCCCGTCGAGTAAAGACGACTTTACTCGACGGCGAGTCCGCGGCCACGGCAGACACGGTATGCGACCGGGATCACGACCGTTCGGCGACCGCCACCCGAAGGGCGGTAGACAGTCCGGCCCCCTCGGCGCGACGCTCACCTGGCGTGCCCGGTCGTTCACCGTACGCGCGTCGGGGAGTTGATCAATCGTGTGACCTGCGGAGACGCCTGTGCCGTCGCGCGCGGCCGACGAAGGAGCCTACACACCATGAGGTGGTCGACACGCCCCCGCGCGGGCATCCGCGCGCTCACCGGCCTGGTCGCCGCGGCCGTGCTGAGCCTGCTTTCCGTGACCGTCGGCGCCCCCGCCGCGTCCGCCGCGAGCCGGGAAGGCATCGGCCACGCGGTCGAGCCGGGCCAGGCGGGCACCGGCGGCCGGAACTGGCTGGGTTCCTACGTCGTCGGCGGGCAGCAGGTCTTCTGCGTGAGCTTCCAGCTGAAGGCGCCGGACACCGACGAGGTCTACCGGCCCGGCGACGAGCTGCTCACGAAGTGGGGCACGAAGCTCCCCGCCGACCAGGCGGCCGACATCTCGTACCTGCTGCTGCGCTACGGCGACACGAAGAAGCCGGACGAGGCCGCGGCGCTGGCGCACCTGCTGCACTCCTGGACCTCGGCGCCGCGCACCCCCGCGGACCTCGACGCGTCGCTGCCCGCCGCGAAGCTCGGCTACGACGCGCCGTTCCACCTCAAGGGCCTGCCCGCGGGTGCCCAGGCCGCCGTCGAAACGCTGAAGACCGAGGCCGCGGCCAACCGCGGCCCGTGGACGGCGTCGGTGACCGTCCCCGAAGGCGACCAGCGCCTCGGCGAACCCGCCACCTGGACGGTCACCGTCAAGAACGCGAAGGGCAAGGGCGTCCCGGGCGTCCCGGTGAAGCTGACGGCGACCGCCGCGACGGTCGGCGAGGACGCCGCCGCCACCGCGGGGAACGCGAGCCCGCAGGCCGCCGCGAAGGACGTCACGCTCGAGACCGGCGCCGATGGCACCGCGCAGGTGAAGCTGACGCCGACCGGTGACCGGCCGAAGCTCGTGGCGTCGCTGTCCGCGCCGGCCGACCGCCCGTACGTGCGGGCGCCAGTGGACACCGCGAAGCAGCGCGTCGTCTCCACCGGCGGCGAGAAGGCACTGACGGCGCAGGGTGTCGTCGCGCTCACCAAGCCGGGCCAGGTGAAGGTGACGAAGACCGACGCGAACACGGGCAAGGGCGTCGGCGGCGCGGTCCTGCGGATCACCGGCAAGGACAAGGCGTCGGCGGCACTGGGCCAGGACGGCAAGCCGCTCACCGGTGCCGACGGGAAGCCCGCGGTGGTCACCACCGACGGCACGACCGGCGGCGTGACGATCGAAAACCTGCGCGCGCCGCAGGACATCTGCGTCGTGGAGGCCGGCCCGCCGCCGGGGTACACGAACGCGTACGACCCGGCGAACCCGCCGTCGGCGTGCGGCACCGTGAAGCCGGGCGAAACGCTCGCGCTGACCGTGGCGAACAAGCCGAACGAGGTACCGCGCGCGATCCCGGCCGGCGGCGCGCCGGTCGTCCAGGCCCGGGGCGTGGTCGAGACGAGCTACTCGGTGCCGGGCCTGGCCGGGCTCGGCCTGCTGGTGCTGCTGGGCGCCGGGCTGGCCGGCTTCGCCGCGCGGCGGGCTTCGCGCCGGTAGTCCGGGATGGCAGGCAACGACTGGCAGGACGACAGCTGGTTCGTCGACGAATGGCGAGGCGGTGACCGGCAAACCGGCGGCGGCGGGCAGCTCGGCGGCGACCGGCGGGGCACCGACTGGCGAGCCGCCGACTTCCGGCAGAGCGGCCGCCGCCGGAGGGCGGCCTCGTCGAAGGCCGGCCGAAACCGCTTGATCGCCGGTTTCGCACTCGGCGCGGCGACGGTGCTCGCGGTGCAGTTCGGCAGCACCGTGGTCACCTCGCCGCCGGTCGCCGTCGTGGCCGGCACCGCGCTGCCCGCCGCGGGCGCCGCCGCTCCGGCGGCCGCGCCTACCTCGCCTTCACCCACGACCACCGCCCCCGCCGTTCCGGCCGCGCAGACGCCGAGCTCGACCGCGCCGCCACCGCCACCGCCACCGCCACCGCAGCGACCCGGCACCGTCCGGCTGCCTGCCGGCGGCACGGCCACCCTGGTGCGCAAGGACCTCGGCCCCGGCGGCGAGCTGCCGATCCCCGAGGATCTGGGCCAAGCGACCTGGTGGGGCGCCGAGCTGGACGCCGCCGGCGGGGCGAGCGTCTTCGCCGGGCACGTGAACTGGCGGGGCGCCACCGGGCCGTTCGCCGAGATCTGGACCGCGGAGATCGGCGCCGTCGTGACCATTGTGGACAGTGCGGGCAAACCCTGGCGCTACCGGATCTCCCAGCTGGTCACGGTGCACAAGGACGACCTGCCCGCGCGGGCCGAGGACCTGTTCGGCCAGTCCGGCCCGCACCGCGTGGTGCTGGTGACGTGCGGGGGCCGCTGGGTCGGCGGCTCGGACGGCTACGAGGAGAACCGCGTCGTCGTCGCGGACCCCGCCTAAGTTACTGGTGAGTAACTTCACGTCGCCGCAAGGTGGTCACTGACGCCCGTATGCAGCAGAATGCCCAGGGTCAGGGATGCGGGCGAGAGGTGGGAAGACGATGGCGACGTTCTTGGTGACCGGGGCGACCGGACTGATCGGGCGCCAGTTCACCCGGCTGCTGCTCTCCCGCCCCGACGACGACCGCGTCGCACTGCTGGTCCGCGCGTCGAGCAAGGCCAAGTTGGCCGCGCTGGTCGACCAGTGGCCGCACTCCGACCGCGTCACGCTGGTCACCGGCGACCTCGGCGAGCCGCTGCTCGGCGTGTCCGAAGCGGACCGCGACGCCCTGCGCGGCGGCGTCGACCACGTCGTGCACCTGGCCGCGCTCTACGACCTCACCGCCGACGACGAAGAAAGCATCAAGGCCAATGTGGACGGCACGCGCGCCGTCGTGGCCCTCGCCGCGGACCTGCGCGCCGGGTGCCTGCACCACGTGTCTTCGGTGGCCGTCGCGGGCGACCACGAAGGCGTGTTCACCGAGGAGATGTTCGACGCCGGGCAGCGGCTGGTCACGCCGTACCACCGGACCAAGTTCGAGGCCGAGAAGATCGTCCGCGAGCAGGACGAGGTGCCGTGGCGGGTGTACCGGCCCGCGGTCGTCGTCGGGCACTCCGAGACCGGCGAGATGGACAAGATCGACGGCCCGTACTACCTCTTCCCCGCGATCAACCGGCTCGCCGGGCTGCCGGACGTCCTGCCGCTCGTCGGCCCCGACCTCGGCGACACCAACATCGTGCCGGTCGACTACGTCGCCAAGGCGCTGCTCGAACTGGTCGTCAAACCCGGCCTCGACGGCCACGCCTTCCACCTGGTCAACCCCGAGCCGCAGCCGGTCGTGTCCGTGTACAACGCCTTCGCGAAGGCCGCGGGCGCGCCGACGATCACCGCGCAGCTCGGCGAAGGCCTCTCCAAGCGGATCGTCGGGCTGGTCAAGCTGACCGAGCACATCCCCGGCGTCACCATCGCCCGCGACGCCGTCATGGAGCGGTTCGGCATCCCGCCGGTGCTGCTGGACACCATGGCGTTCCCGTCGGTGTTCTCCTCGGCCGAGACGCGCAAGGCCCTCGCGGGCACGGTCGAGGTGCCGCGGCTGGAGGAGTACGCGCCGACGCTGTGGCGCTACTGGCGCGAGCACCTCGATCCGTTCCGCGCGCGCAAACACGGCCCGCGCGGCGAACTGGACGGCCGCCGCGTGATCATCACCGGCGCGTCCTCGGGCATCGGCCGCGCGACGGCGCTGAAGGTCGCGGCGGCCGGCGGCGTCCCGCTGCTCGTCGCGCGCCGTCAGCACGAGCTCGAAGAGGTCCGCGACGAGATCGTCGCCGCCGGCGGCACGGCGTCGGTGTACCCGGCCGACCTCACCGACGAGGACTCGGTGCACAAGGCCGTCGACGCGATGCTCGCCGAGCACGGCCGGATCGACATGCTGGTCAACAACGCCGGCCGGTCGATCCGCCGGTCGATCAAGCTGTCCTACGACCGGATGCACGACTACGAGCGCGCGATGGCGATCAACTACTTCGGCGCGGTCCGGCTGATCCTCGCGGTGCTGCCGCACATGTCGGAGCGGAAGTTCGGGCACATCGTGAACGTGTCGTCGATCGGCGTGCAGGGCATCGCGCCGCGCTTCTCGGCGTACGCGGCGTCGAAGGCGGCGCTGGACTACTTCTCGCGGATCGCGGCGACCGAGACGCACGGCGACGGGATCACGTTCACCACCATTCACATGCCGCTCGTGCGCACGCCGATGATCCGCCCGACGAAGATCTACGACGCGTTCCCGACGAAGTCGCCGGAACAGGCCGCGGACATGGTGATGAAGGCGCTCGTCGAACGGCCCAAGCACATCGGGACGCCGGCCGGGCAGGCGATCGGGCTGGCCTACACGCTCACGCCGGGCCTCACCGACGCCGTCGCGTACCAGGGTTTCCGGATCTTCCCGGATTCGACCGCGGCGGGCGGTTCGGGCGAGTTGAAGATCGGGCGTGGCGAGAAACACCTCTCGCGCGCGGCGATGGCGCTCGCCCGGCTTTCGCGCGGGTTCCATTGGTGACACTGCCACTGGTGACTCTGCGTTTTCCCGGGTGCGGCCATTCCGGCGACGCGCCGCCGAGGTCGCGACACGTGTTGGTGATTTGTTAAGCCGACCGGCGTAAGCGCACTGTGCCCGGGTACGGTCGGGCGCATGGTTCCTGAGCGCGACCCCGCCGCAACCGCCCTCAACGGCCTTCTCCCCCTTCGTCGTGAATACACGCAGGCCTGGCACGGCTTCGACCGCAACGAAGTCCGGCAGTACCTTGACCACGTCGAGGCCCAGCTGCGCCGCGTGATCAGCGATCGTGACGCCGCGGTGGCGCAGGCCGCCGCCGCGACCCGCGAGGCCGAGTCGATCCGTTCGCAGGTGGCTTCGCTGGAAGCGCGCATCGAGGAGCTGAAGAAGCCGCCGGAGCGGCTCGAGGACCTCGACGAGCGGATGCAGCGGACGGTCACGCTCGCGCAGGCCCGCGCGGACGAGATCATCAAGCGCGCCGAGGCCGCCGCGGAGAAGACGTGGGCGGGCTCGACCGAGGCGTCGAAGAAGCTGCGCGAGCGGTACACGAAGCTCGTCGCGGAGCTGGACAAGCAGGCCGACCTGCTGCACTCGGAGCACGAGAACGCGCTCGCCGAGACGCGCGCGGAGGTGCAGCGGCTGACCGTCGAGGCGGCCCAGCGGCGCGAGCTGCTGGACAACGAGGCGGAGCGGAAGCGGCGGAAGCTCGAGCGCGAGTTCGACGCGTCCCAGGCGGCCCAGAAGGCGGCGCTGGAGAAGCACGTCGCCGACCAGCGCACGGCGAGCAAGAACCAGGCCGAGCGCCGGCTCGCGGAGGCGACGGCGGAGGCCAAGCGGCGCCTCGACGAGGCCACGGCGGAGGCCCGTCGCCGGCTCGACGAGGCGACGACCCAGGCGGCCCAGCGCACGACGGCGGCGAACCGCAAGGTCGAGCGGCTGGCGGAGATCCGCGAGCAGGCGCGCAAGAGCCTGGCGGCGGCGGAGGACATCCTCAACCGCAGCGAGACGCAGCTCGCGACGCTGCCGGAGGAAGCGGTGATCCCCCAGGCGTCCAAGCTGGTGGGCGGCGACTCGGGTGCGGAGTCCCCCACGACGCCGTCGGCACCGGTCGTGCCGGTGGTCCAGCCGTCGATCCCGGCTTCGGCGAAGCCGGCGGTGAAGGCCGCGGCGCCCAAGCCCGCCCAGACCGCGAAGCCGGCCAACGCCCCGAAGCAGAACGGCCCGGCGACCAAGCCGGCGAACGGAAACGGAAACGGCGTGAAGCCGCTGTCGCCGACGGCGAGCAAGCCGGGTTCCTGAGGCTTCCGAGTGCCGTGAAGGCCTCCTTACCAGCGTCTGACGCCGGTAAGGAGGCCTTCACGGCTTTCCGGCCTGAGCAGCCCCCGATTCCACGCTACCGGCGAGCACCGACAGTTCCGGAGGCTGCGGCGCGAGTTGTCCACAGCGCCCCAATGTGGCCTTCGGTGCGTCTGACGCACCGAAGGCCGCCTTGGGTGCGTCAGACGCAACCAATGTGGCCTTGGGGCGCTTGTCAGCCGCGGGCGGTGCGGGGCCAGGGGTTCGCCGCCTCGAGCTGGGCCGCCAGGCCCAGGAGCAGGGACTCCCCGCCCGGCTTCGCCACCAGCTGCACCGACGTCGGGAGACCCGACCGGACCGACCGGCCCACCGGGACCGTGATCGCCGGGTAGCCCGCGAAGTTCCACTGGCCCGTGAAGCCGGCCAGGCGCGTCGACGGCAGGACGTTCGTCAGCCAGCGGCGCTCGTGCCAGCGGCCCGCCTTCACCGGCCAGTGCGACAGCGTCGGCGTCATCAGGACGTCGTGCGAAGCGAAGTACTCCGCAGCGCGCGCGATCCACCGGTCGCGCGTGCGCTCGCGGATCAGGCCAGTCCGCTGGATCAAGCGGCCCGCCCGCACGTGGGCGCGCGTTCGCCGCTGGAAGCGCGCGAAGTCGAAGTCGCGGGCCTGCTCGGCCGGGCCCGCGCACCAGCGGGCCGTCATGCCCAGGACCATCGTCGCCGGGTAGCGCGGTGCGGACGGCGAGACCGCGTGACCCGCCGCCGCCAGCAGCCCCGCCGCCTGCGAAACCGCCGAGACCAGCTCGCGCGGCACCGGGGTGTGCAGCAGCGGCACCGTCGTCGACATCCCGATGCGGGAAGCCGGCGGGGGCGAAACAACAGCCAGCGAAGCATCCGAAGCCAGCACCGAGACCAGCAAAGCCGCGTCGGCGACCGTCGTGGCCAGCGGGCCGTGCACCGACATGCCGAACCAGCCCCCTTCGGCGAGCAGGTCCGCGCCCGGCTTCAGCCCGACCAGCCCGCACATCGCCGCGGGCAGCCGGACCGAGCCCATGCCGTCGGTGCCGTGGGCCAGGGGGACCAGCCCGGCCGCCACCGCCGCCGCGCTGCCGCCGGACGACCCGCCCGAGGCGTACGTCGGGTCCCAGGGGTTGCGGGCGATGCCGTCCGGGGTGTCGCTCATCGGCCAGACGCACAGCTCCGGCACCCGCGTCAGCCCCACGAGCACCGCGCCGGCCGCCCGCAGCCGCGCCGCGATCACGCCGTCCTCCCCGGCGAGTGAGGTGGGCCCGGCCAGCGAACCGTGGGACGCGTACTCGCCAGCGACCTGCGTGACGTCCTTGACCGCGACGGGCACCCCGGCCAGCGGCAGCGACGCGAGGTCGGGCCGTGCAGCCACCGCCGCGGCCTCCGCGAGAGCCTCCTCCGCCCGCACCCGGCGGAACGCCCCGACGACGCCGTCGGCCGCGGCGATCCGGTCGAGGGCTTCCTTCGTCACCTGGACCGGGTCGAGGCATCCGGCCCGGACGGAAGCCGCGATCTCCACTGCGGTCGACACCATGATCGCGACCCTAGCCGACGAAAAGGTGACAGTGGCAGAGAAAACGTCTCAGATCGCGCCGGCGCGCAGTGCGTAGGCGACGGCGTGGGCGCGGTTGTTGAGGCCGCAGCGCGTCATCAGGCCGTAGAGGACGTTCTTCACGGTCCGCTCCGAGTAGCACAGCTTCGCGGCGATCTCCTCGGTTCCGAAGCCCTCGGCGACCAGCCGCAGCACGTCGCATTCACGCGCCGCGAGCCCCGACAGCGTCAGCCCGTTCGGCTCCAGGACGTCCTTGCGCATCCGCTGGACCTGCGAAAGCAGCGCTCCCTGCAGCCGCGGCGGCAGGTTCGCCGTGCCGTCGCCCGCGGCGAGCACCGCCGTCACCAGCTCGGCGCCGCCCGTCTCGCGGCGCGGCAGGATCGCCACGACACCGCTCTCCAGCACCGACATCAGGTCGCTCTCGCGGAAGTGCTCGACCACCAGCACGACGTGCGACGCCTTCGCCGCGCGGACCTCGCCCAGCACCGCCTCGGTGACGTGCTCCTCCATCACCAGCAGCACGTCGGGCACGAGATCGGTGATCCGGATGTCCGGATGGGCCTCCAGCAGGGTCACCGCGCCGGCGTGCGTGATCGGGTCCGAGGCGAGGACGGTCACTTCGACGGGCTTCATGGCAGCAGTGTGGACGGCGGGTCTTCACGCCTTCCCTATTCCGTCTTCACGCGCGTGAAGAAGTCACCGGACCCCGCGCGCCAGCTCGCCGAACGCCTCCCGGGCCCGCTCCAGGCACGCCGGCATCCGCTCGGCCGCCCGCGCCCAGTCGCGCTTCCCGCGCAGGTACTCGTCCCGCGCCTCGGCGGTCCAGCCAGCCAGCTCCGGCTCCACAGTGGACTCCAGCTCGGCGAGCAGGTCGCCCAGCTCGCCGGTGATCTCCCCCATCCGGTCCAGCACCAGATCGGCGAAGCGGAAGTCGAGGTCGCGGCCCGTCATGACCGCCGCTGCCTCGGCACGCCGCCGCCGGTCAGCTCGTACAGCCGGACCAGCCTCGAGAGGATCACGTCGAACTCCTGCTCCCAGTCGCTCATCGCCTGGCCAAATCGCACTGACGCGTCACCGCGCCACGACGCCTGCACCATCGCCATCTCGCTGTTGACGTCCCGCAGGTGCGCCCCGGCCGCCTCGATGGCGTGCGCGAAGCGGGCGGCGGCGCGTTTCATGTCCTCCGTCGGCTCGGCTGCGGCCATTTTCGGGCTCCTCGAGGTGTCGGCGGACCGAGGGTCGCGCACGCCGCGGCCCGGCGGAACCCCGCTCGTCCGCCGTTGCCCGAATGTCCGCCATCCTTGCCTGGCGGTTCACAGCGGCCGCGTATGCTCACGTCAGGCATCCGGCGTGTGACGGTTCGTCAGCGCACGAAGGGAGACCGATGTCGGCTGCGGACGGCTCCGCGCTGCATCTTTCTGGGGCCGAGCCCCAGGCCCCAGCCGGGGGGCGGGCCCCCCTGGGCCCCCCAACCGCGTCCTTGAGACTCCAGCTGCTGGGCCCGGTAAAAGCCTGGCACGGCGAAGAGGAGCTCGACCTCGGCTCCGCGCACCGGCGGACGGTCCTCGCCGTACTGGCGATGAACCCGAACCGCACGGTTTCGCGCGAGGAGCTGATCGACGCCGTCTGGGGCGAGGCGCCGCCGCAGAGCGCCCAGGGCTCCATCTACACCTACGTCTCCGGCCTGCGCCGCGCGCTCGAACCCGGCCGCGCCAAGGGCGAGGGCTCGCAGCTGCTCGCGTCGATCGGGTCCGGCTACTCGCTGCGCCTGGACGCCGGCGCGATCGACGTCCACCGGTTCGAAACCCTGCGCGAACTGGCCCAGCGCAAGCAGTCGGCCGGCGATCCGCGCGGCGCGCGCGAAGTCCTCGACGAGGCGCTCGACCTCTGGCACGGCGTCCCGTTGTCGGGCCTGCCCGGGCCGTTCGCCGCCGCCCAGCGCGCGCGGCTGGCCGAGGTGCGGCTGGCGACGATCGAACGTCGCGCCGAGATCGTGCTGGAGTCGGGCGGGCACGCCGAACTCATCGCCGAGCTGACCGCGCTGACCCGCGAACACCCCTTCCGCGAGACGCTGCGCGGCCTGCTGATGCGCGCGCTGGCCCGTTCCGACCGGCGGACCGAGGCGATCGCGGTCTACGCCGACGTCCGCGACCGGCTCGTCGAGTCTTCGGGCACTGAGCCGGGCCCCGCGCTGCGGCGACTGCACGACGAGCTGCGGGAGAAACCGGCGCCGAAACCGCCGCCGACCGTGCGCGTGCCGCGGTCGCCCGTCACGTCGATGCCGGACCGCGCCGACGTCTTCGTCGGCCGGGAAGCCGAGCTGGCCCGGCTGCGCGAAGCCGTCGACGAACTCGGCGCGGGCACCGGGCATTCGCTGTGGCTCGAAGGAGAACCGGGCAGCGGCCGGACGGCGCTGCTGGCCGAGCTGCTCGCCATGGCCCACGACTTCCGGCCCGCCTTCGCCGCGGCGGACGCGCTGGACCAGCGGTTCGCGCTGCGGCCGCTGCTCGACGCGCTGGGCGTGCACCCGCGGGCCACCGACGAGCGCCGCGCGAACCTGGCCGCCCGGCTCGCCGAGCGGTCCGGCGAGGACCCGGTCGACAGCCTGCTGGGCCTGGTCCGCGAGCTGTGCGCGGAGGCGCCGCTGGTGCTCGTGGTCGACGACCTGCACTGGGCCGACGACACGACGTTGCGCGTCTGGCGGCACCTGAGCCGGGAGGCGCGGGAGCTGCCGCTGCTGCTGGTCGGCGCGTGCCGGCCGGTGCCCCGACCGGCCGCGCTCGACGAACTGCGGGCCGAGCTCGACAACGATGTCACGACCGTGGTCACGCTGCCGCCGCTGGCCGAGGAAGAGACGCACGAGCTGGCCGCCGAGCTGGTGGGCGCGCCGCCCGGGCCCGGGCTGCGGGCGCTGGTCTCCGACGGGTCCGGAAACCCGCGCTACGTCCGGGAAATCGTCGAGACGCTGCTGGCGCAGTCGATGATCGTGCTCGACGGCGTCCACGCGCACCTGGACGGCAACACGCGCCAGACCATCCCCGCGCCGCTGGCGTCGCGGATCACGCTGTACCTCAGCTTTCTTTCCAGCGGCACCCGCGACACGCTGCGCTGGGCCGCGCTGCTGGGCCGCGAGTTCTCGCTGTCGGACATCGCCGTCGCGACCGAGCGGCCGCCGACGGCGCTGGTCGGCGCGGTCGACGAGGCGATCACGTCCGGGGTGCTCGTCGAATCGGGCGACCGGCTGGCGTTCCGGCACTCGCTGCTGCGCCGCGTGCTCTACGAAAAGACGCCCGCGGCGATGCGGGTGGCGCTGCACCGGCAGCTGGCCGAGGCGTTCGCCGCCGCGCGGGCCCCCGCGGACCGCGTCGCCGAGCAGCTCGCGGCCGCGCCCGCGCAGGTCGACCCGTGGATGACGACGTGGCTGCTGGAGAACATCGGCGCGGTCGCCACCGAGACCCCGCGCGTCGCGGTCGACCTGCTGCGCCACGCCGTCACGCAGGGGACGCTGCCGCCGGACGCGCGGGAAACGCTGACCGCGACGCTCGCGCGGCTGCTGTTCTGGCTCGGCCGCGAGCCCGAGGCGGAGGCGCGCTCGGTCGTCGCGCGGACGTCCGACAGCAGGCGTGCCGCCGAGATGCGCTGGATCCTGGCGTACGTCTACTACCGCCGCGGGGACTTCGCCGAGGCGACGGCCGAGCTGAAGCGGACGCTCGACGACGCCGACGTCCCGGAGATGTGGCGCGGGCGCCACGAAGCGCTGCTGGCCACGCTGGAGCGGCTCGGCGACGAGACGGCCCTGACGCCGGCCGGGCTGCACCCGCTCGACGACGCGGCGCTGTCCGTACCGACCCTCGACAGCCTCGACGAGGCCGCCGAACCCCTCGAAGCCGCCCGGCGGATCGCCGCGACGCGCGCGGTGCCGGGCGAGATGCACCTGGCCGGCGCGGTGCACTACTACTGGCTGGGCCGCTGGCCCGAGGCGCTGTCCGAGCTGGACGCGGTGATCCGCGGCGGCGCGGAGACGGCGTCGTACGTCTTGCGCAGTCCCGGATCGACGTTGCTGGTGCACGGCGTCGGCGCGCTGATCGCCGGGCACCGCGGCCAGCCGGCCCTGGCCGGAACGCACCTCGACGCGGCGGGCCGGCAGCAGTGGCCCCCGGGACTCGAGCCCGACGGCGGCGACTTCCTGCTCGCGGCCCGCGCGTTGCTGGCCGAGCAGGACGGCCGGCCCGAGGCGGCGCTGACGGCGTTGCTGCCGCTGCTGGAGGAGCACTTCCCGCCCGCGGCCCGCCACCAGTGGCTACCCGACCTGGTGCGGCTCAGCTTGCGGCTGGGCGAGCCCGGCCTCGCCCAGCGAGCGGTGCGCTTGCTGACCACGGAGGGCGAAGTCCCACCGGCCCACGCGGCGGCGGCCGCGCACTGCCGCGGGCTGGTCACCGGCGATCCGGAACCGGTGCTGACGGCGGTGTCCCACTACCGGGCGGCGGGCCGGCTGCTGAAGCGGGCCAAGGCAACCGAAGACGCGGCGATCCTGCTTGCGGAGTCAGGCCGGCTCGACGACGCGCGGACGGCGTTCCGGGTGGCGTTGACGGCGTACACGGGAATGGGCGCGGTGTGGGACGTGCGGAGGGCGGAGAGCCGGGTCCAGCCGTTCGGAATCCGGCGCGCGGGTTCGCTGCGGTCCCGGGCTGTCGCTGGGGAGTGAAGGCCGCGCTCACGGCTCGGCTCGGCCGGCTCCGCTCGGCTCGGCTCGGCTCGGCTCGGCTCGGCTCGGCTCCGCTCGGCTCGGCTCCGCTCGGCTCCGCTCGGCTCGGCTCGGCTCGGCTTGCAGTGAATGAAGCTTCTATGTCAAGTTGCTGCTTGTAGCTGGTGTTGGTGGTCGGTGAGCAGGGCCCGGTAGATGGCGTTGGTGAGGTGGCGTTTCAG